>JBDTFL010000442.1:0-4622 GCA_039937955.1 Polyangiaceae bacterium
GATCGTGCTCTCGCTCAAGGCCGCCGAGATCGATGTCATCGCATCGGCGCGCGGAGTTCGACCGATTTTGCTCTTGGATGATGTTTCGAGTGAGCTCGATCGCGCACGAACCGCGGCGCTCGTTTCATTTTTAGGCGAACAAAGAGGCCAAGTTTTTTTGACGACAACACGGCCTGAGCTGATTGAGAGCGACGGTCTCGGAGGTGCTTCCGAACGCCACGATTTTCGGGTCGACCGAGGGGTTTTGGTCCCCGCTTCTGGATGAGTCACAACGCCCTCCTCGGCGCAGCACAACTCACGAGAATTCCACAAGATTTCCACCGCAAACTCGGTGGCGTATCGACCCTTGCTGGGGTATACTCACCCCCTTCGCGATCAAAAGCGAAGATCAAACGCGCTTGTTGTAGGTACAATTGCCCAAACAATTGTCAGAACAAACGCATAAACAGCACGCCTTCAAACGCACTTTTTAGTGCAAAGCCGCTATGACCCAGACTCCGCCGCAAACGCCTCAATCCGTTCCGCCCGCATCGAGTTACGGCAGCGACAACATCACGGTTCTGGAGGGGCTCGAGGCTGTTCGCAAGCGCCCGGGCATGTACATCGGCGACGTCCACGACGGCTCGGGGCTGCACCATTTGGTGTGGGAGGCGGTCGACAACGCGGTCGACGAGCATCTCGGCGGCTTCTGCACGAACATGGAAGTCATCATCCATTTCGACGGATCGGTCACCGTGGAGGACAACGGTCGAGGAATCCCGACCGGTCCCCACCTCGAGATGCAGAAAAAGCTCGGACGCGAAATCAGCGCCGCGGAGGTCGTCATGACGATGCTCCATGCTGGCGGCAAATTCGATCACTCGAGCTACAAAGTTTCCGCGGGTCTCCACGGCGTCGGTGTCAGCGCAGTCAACGCCGTGAGCGAGTGGTTCAAGATGGAAATCAAACGTGAAGGCCACGTGTATTTCCAAGAGTTCCGCAAAGGCGTTCCGGTTTCTCCGCTCAAAGTCATCGGCGACACGGAAAAAACCGGCACAAAGCTCTCGTTCAAAGCCGACCATGAAATCTTCACCCTCACCGAATTGCAGTTCGACATCATCGCAAGCCGTTTGCGCGAGCTCTCGTTTTTGAATGCTGGCTTCATCATCGATCTCAAGGACGAGCGCGGCGCAGGCCGCACCGAGCACTTCGAATACCAAGGCGGCATCAAAGAATTCGTCGAGCTCCTGAACAAATCCAAAGAGCCCATCCACCCCGACGTCGTCTACATTTTGGCAGAGGGCCCGCAGGAAAACGGCCGCAACGAAAACGGCAAAGCGGACGCGCAGCCGATCATCGTCGAGGTCGCGTTGCAGTGGAACAGCACCTACGCAGAATCGATTTTCACGTACACGAACAACGTCCACAACAAAGACGGTGGCACGCACCTCACCGGTTTCCGCAGCGCTCTCACGCGCGTGTTCAACACGTACGGCACCGCGCAAAACATGTTCAAAGAGGTGAAATCAGGCCTCTCCGGCGAAGACATCCGCGAGGGTTTGACGGCCGTCATCAGCGTCAAACATCCTGATCCGTCGTTCGACTCGCAGACGAAATCCAAATTGGTTTCGAGCGAGGTCAAAGGAATCGTCGAGACGATCATCGGCGACAAATTGAGCCGGCTGCTCGAAGAAAATCCGCAGACCGCGCGCAAGATTTTCGAAAAAGCGATCATGGCGGCGAAGGCGCGTGAAGCTGCCCGCAAAGCACGTGAGGTCGTTCGCAAAGGACACCTCGACTACGCGAGCCTCTCCGGAAAATTGGCGGACTGTCAGTCACGCGATCCAGAAACGTGCGAGCTCTACATCGTCGAGGGAGACTCTGCAGGCGGCTCCGCAAAGACCGGCCGTGATCGCAAATTCCAGGCAATTTTGCCGCTAAAAGGCAAGATCCTGAACGTCGAGCGCGCGCGTTTGGACAAGATGCTTTCGTCCGCCGAGATCGGCACGCTAATCACTGCGCTCGGGGCGGGCATCGGCAGCCCGGAGCAAGGCGGCAACTTCGACATCGAGAAGCTCCGCTATCACTCCATCGTCCTGATGACCGACGCAGACGTCGACGGCAGTCACATTCGCACGCTGCTGCTCACGTTCTTTTATCGGCAGATGCCCGAGATCATCGAGCGCGGATACTTGTATATTGCACAGCCGCCGCTTTATCGCGTTCGCCGCGGAAAAAAGGACATTTACCTCAAAGATCAGGCGGCGCTCGACCGCGATTTTCTCGAGCATGGCGTTCGTGATCTGGCGGTTCGCTCCAAGAAAAAGGCGGGCGTCGAGGTCTCAGGCGAGCCATTGCTTCGCTTGTCGGAGCGCCTTCGTCTCTTTCGTCGCGCGCTCGGAAAAATCGAGCGACGCGCTGATGCACGCATCGTCGCCGCTGTTCTTCGCGCAACCGGCTTCGGTAAAAATGAGCTGCGCGAGCGCAAGAAGGTCGAGGGCGCCATCCCCGCGATTCGCACGCTGCTCGAGAGAAAATATCCGGACATCTTTCCGCTCACGATCGATGTGGGTTGGGAGACCGAGCACGGCGCTGCCTCGATCACGATCACACCGCGTCCCGGTTCGGCCGCGCGTATTACGGTCGTCGATTGGAATCTCGTGGAGTCCGCGGAGTACGAGGAGCTCTTCGCCATCGAACAAGATGTGCGTGCGCTAGGCGAGCCGCCTTACGTCGTTCGCCAGATTGCAAAAGAAGAGGCGAAAGAGGGTAAGGACAACGCCGAGACCGACATCGAGGACGCAGACGCGCTCTGGGATTTCATCGACGCTCGCGGTCGCAAAGGCGCGGCCATTCAGCGTTACAAAGGCCTCGGCGAAATGAATCCCGTTCAGCTCTGGGACACGACGCTGAATCCGGACGCACGCGTGATGCTTCAGGTGCGACTCGACGACGCAGTGAAAACCGACGAGATTTTCAGCATTTTGATGGGCGATCAGGTTGAGCCGCGTCGCGCGTTCATCGAAGAGAACGCGCTCAGCGTTAAAAATCTCGATATCTAGAAGCCCGAGGTTCATCCTTCTCATGCATGCGAGCACGCCGCCTTCTCGCAGCATTGAGCATGGCGGGCGCAAGCGCGTGCGTTGCTCTCGTTTCGGGCGCGGCGTGTAGCTCGCCGCCAAAGACCTCCACGTTCCTCACGCCGACCGGCGACGAAGTGAAATACGGCGTCGGAGCGGAGCCGATCATCGGACCCGCCCAGGACGTACGCGACGATCGCCTCGCGCCTCACGACGGTGTGATTCTCTCGAACATGCATTTTCGCGCGGTCTACATCGGAACGGCAGGCGTCGACGCGCCGCCGTCCGCCGACGCATTCATGAATTGGATCGGCAGCAGCAGTTACTGGGAAATTCTCGCGCAATATGGCGTGAACGACGCCACTTACGACGGTGCTATCACGCTCACGACAGCCCAAGTTTTTCCGGACGGCATGATCCAAAACGGGCTCGTGCCTTTCGCAGCATTCGAGTCACGCGTCCACGATCTGGCTCACGCCAACGACGGTGGGGCGCCGCTTCTTCCAACCGCCGACGCGTACGCGTTTTTTCTTCCGGACAACGTCAACATCGATTCCGGAGAAAGTGGCGGCGAAGAAATGGTCACGTGCGTGACGTCCACCGCGTACCACGCGCACGACGGCAGCGAGGCTTACGCGGTTCTTCCGCCCTGCACCGACGGGCGCAGCACCACGGCGATTTCGCACGAGCTCACCGAGATGGCGACTGACCCGATTCTTCACGAGGGCTGGGCCTCGGACGATCTCCAGGACATCAAAACGGGCGCTGAAATCGCGGATGTTTGTTACCGCGCGGCATTGCATCCGGTCGACGGTTTCGACGTCGCGCAGCTTTGGTCGAACGCCGACGGCGACTGCATGCCGAAAGACTAGGCACGAACGTTGCGCGAGGCAGAGCGCGCACTTAGGTTCGTGAGTGAAAATATTCCGCCGCGGCTCGCTGAGCTGCCGGAATCAAGAAGGGGAAATTGCGATGCGTCCCGAGAGGATGACGACGAAGTGCCAAGAAGTTTTTAGAGAAGGTGCGGAGCTCGCCGCACGAGGCGGTGCACCCGAGCTCCAGCCAGAGCATTTGCTTCTCGCGATGCTCGATCAAGAAGGTGGAGTGGCGTCGCCGCTTTTGCAAAAAGCGGGTGCCGACGTCCGCGAGCTTTCTGCGCTGACCAAAAAGCGGACGCAGACTTTTCCGACGGGCTCGGGGTCCGAGCCGTCGATGGGCCGCCGCACGTTGGAGATTTTGCGCAAGGCCGAAGACGAGGCGAAGACGCTGAAAGACGAGTTCACTTCGGTGGAGCATCTCGTGCTCGCGATGAGCAAAAGCGATCGCGAAATTCAGACGCTGCTCGAGCAAGCCGGCGGCGTGAATTACGAAAAAGTTTTGCGCGCGCTCTCCTCGGTGCGTGGCAGCCAACGCGTTACCGATCGCGATCCAGAGGGGAAATTCCAGGCTTTGGAGAAATATTGCCGCGACCTTACGGAGGCAGCGCGGCAGGGTAAGTCGGATCCAGTCATCGGTCGCGACGAAGAAATTCGTCGCGTGATGCAGGTGCTTTCACGTCGCACG
>JBDTFL010000443.1:0-2745 GCA_039937955.1 Polyangiaceae bacterium
TGAACGAGGGGCTGGTCTGCCCGTAATCGAGCGAGCCCAGGATGCTCCAGTTGTGCGAGAAGGCGATCGCGTCCGACTCATTGGAGACGTCCTGTTTTTCCGAGGACGACGAATC
Source organism: Polyangiaceae bacterium (assembly GCA_039937955.1). Taxonomy (GTDB): domain Bacteria; phylum Myxococcota_A; class Polyangia; order Polyangiales; family Polyangiaceae; genus JAICXU01. The sequence continues at coordinate 116 of JBDTFL010000443.1, forward strand.
GCTGCTGCTGCAGGCCAAGAGAAGAGTTGCCGCGCTAACGGCGAAAAGAGCGAGCCCTGAGGTCAGTCGCATGATGGATTTCATTCCCTTTGAAGAAGCGTGGTGAGGTTGGAAACTTCGAAGCGAGCGGTACATGACGCGGGAACAATGTGGCGTCAAGTCCCACTATGTAGGTATTTCTTAAGCCCCTACCTAAGTCATCGACCTTCCTGAAAAAAACGGCGCATTAAAAATATGTCGAACGACATATTTTCTAGCGTGGGATCGCCTTGTCGACTCGTTCCGGCGTTGCGTGGCTTGGAACCTCAGCAAATCAGGCTGAATTGCTGCGGTCACTTACGCGTCAATTCGGTTAGGATTCGCGGGCGCGGTCTTGGGCGCGTTCGCGATCACTCGGAGATTTCCATGCATTTCTATCGTTCCTCTGTACGCCTGCGCGTCGCTCGGCTTTTCGGACGCCTGCGCGTCGCTCGGCTTTTCGGATTCAGCATCACCCTCAGCGTGCTCGCCCTTTCGGCGGTTGGCTGCGGCGGCAAAGAGGTCGTCCGCGACAGCAATGATCCGTCGATCGACAACGCTGCGATGAGCACGGGGCTCGACAAAGACGACATCCAACGGATGCTCAAAGAGAATTTGGACAGCCTCCGTACCGCGCCCGTCATGGACATGTGGCGCGCCGACAAAGGCCAAGACACGGTCGCGATTTTTCCGTTTCAAAATGAAACGAGTGAGCACGTCGACGACATGCTCCAAGCCTCGCTCAGCGAAGCGGAGACGTGGCTCGTCGAGTCGAACACCGTCACTGTCGTCAGTCGCGAAAAACAGAACGCGATGATCGGCGAGGTCGAGGGTCAGAAGGGCGCAGCGTTCAATCCCGCACACATCGCTCTTTACGGACAGCAGCTCGGAACGAAATATTTCGTGACCGGTAAGGTCTACACGAACGACGAGCGCACGGGCGACAAGCGCCGCGTTCAATATTTCTTCTTCATGCAAATCATCGAGGTGCAAACCAGCGCTATTCGCTGGCAGCACAAAGCGTACGTGACCAAAGAAATTCGTTAGCGCTTCGAAACACATGAAGTGCCTATTTTTTGGCTGTTTCGTAACGGCTGCCGCGATGCTCGTCGGTTGCGGCGGACACACCGCGCGCACGCTCGAGATGCGAACGGCGCTCGACGAGGGGCTTCCTCACAAAGCGATCGATTCGCTCGACGACGAGCTTGACGTGAAGTCGAGCAAAGAGCTGCCGAAGGATATTCAAGGCGACAACGCGCTACTCGTGCTCGACCGTGCGAGCATCCAACAATCGATCGCAGCGTTCGCCGACTCGAGCCGCGACTTCGAGGCTTCCGACAAGGCGATCGACATGCTCGATCTCGCGCACAACGCCGGCGACACGATCGGTGAGTACGTGTTCTCGGGCGCGTCCGGAAAATACCAAGCGCCGCCTTACGAGAAGCTGCTCGTGAACACGCTCAACATGATCAATTATTTGGAGCGGCAAGATCTGACGGGCGCGAAGGTCGAAGCGCGTCGGCTCGCGGTGATGCAGAAATACGTGTCCGATCAATTGAACGAGCCGAAGAACGTGGTCCTCGGATTGGGCGGTTTTTTGGCTGGTTTGGCATTCGAGAAGAGCGGCGACAACGAGCAGGCGCTTCGTTATTACGATCAGGCGCTCGGCTTCGACGGTTTCGAGTCGCTTCATGATCCCGTGCGGTTGCTTTTGCCGACCAGCCCGACGCGTACGCCGCGTCTCACCGAAATCGAGAACGACAAAACCGTTGCACCCAAATCGCTCGCAGAGAGCAACGAAGGCGAGTTGATCCTCGTGGTCGGTTATGGGCGCGTGCCGCACAAGATCTCGAATCGCATTCCGATTGGCCTCGCGCTCACGCTCTTCGCGAGCGACATCAATCCAAACGATGCAGCTGCTGCAAATAAATTGGCCGCCGAAGGATTGGTCACGTGGGTGAACTTTCCGACGCTCGGACCGGAGCAAGGTGACTACGCAATTCCTACATGCACCGTCGACTCACAATCGATCGGCCTCGGAGACACGACCAACGTGTCACGCGAGGTTCGCGCAGAATGGCACAAGATCGAGGGTAAAATCGTCGCGAGCGCGATCACGCGCACCATTGCGCGGCTCCTCGTCGGCGAAGGAATTCAAACGGCGAGTGGTCGCGGAAACGGCACGGTTGCCGTCATCGGATTCCTCGCGTCGCTCGGTACGCAAGCCACGCTTGCAGCGCTCGACACACCGGACACACGCAGCTGGGAAACACTTCCGGCACGCGTCGCGGTTGCGCGTATTCGCATTCCCGCAGGACGTCACACGATTCGGCTCGACGCGCGTGGCGTGTCGCGCACCCAAGTCATCGACATGCAAAAAGGCGGCTGGCGCGTCGTATCGCTCATGGCGCTGCGCTGATCTAGACGCGACGGCCGCTAGACGCCTGCGCGTAGCTCGGCTTTGGTCGCCGCCAGTTGAGCGGTCTAGAGGTTAGTGCGCGTTTTGCGCATCGCGCGCAGCTGACTCGTTCGCACGATCGCGCGCACCTGACGCACGAGCGCAACGAGTTCATTTTCCAAATCACAAAAAAACTGGCTGAACCCAATCTCCA
>JBDTFL010000444.1:0-4455 GCA_039937955.1 Polyangiaceae bacterium
CTCATCGCCGCACCCGTCACCGGACTGCCGGGCCGCGCTGCTCAGGTCGCAGCAGGCGCGCAAGCATCCTGCGCGCTCATCAACGACGGCACCGTCTACTGCTGGGGGGAAAATTATGTCGGCGAGCTCGGCAACGGAGATCCGGGAGATGCCGGAATTTCGGGTCCTGTGAAAGTGACATTCTAAAAATCCGACCCGCGGTAGACTCGCCCAATGCAGCTTCTCTGGACTGCGCGTAGCTCGGCTTTTTGGCTTTGTGCGGTGTTGATGGGTTGGGCGATTTCGTTCGGCGTCGGATGCGGCGGCGGCGGGCTCACGCTCACGCCGATCAAGAGCACGCAGAGCAAGCCGAGCAACGTCGCGGTCTACTTCAAGGTCACGACGTCGGGCGGCGAACCGATCGGCGGGCTCGCGGCGACCAATTTCAAAATCTACGAAGACGGATCCCTCGTCTCGGAGCTCGAGAGCAAACAGACGATCTTGAATCCCGAGGTCGCGGCCTCGCACTACACGCTGCTTCTCGTCGACATGAGCGGCAGCGTCTCGGGGGATCAAGATTCGGTGAACGCGTTGGTCGACGCCGCGAACGCATTTACGGATCGCGTCGAAAAGCAGCAAAAAGTAGCGGTATTTGCGTTCGATGGATCACCGCAGCTGCATCCGATCTCCGCGTTCACATCCACCGGCGGCGCAAAAGTCGGCATCGCGGAATTGAAAAATTTCAAGCCCAGCGACCCCAGCACCAACTTGAACGGCGCGGTCATCGCAGGTTTGGCGGAGCTCAATCACGGGCTCTCGCAGGCCGAGCATCCGATGCGTTTCGGAACGCTCGTGGTGTTCACCGACGGCACCGATCGCGCGAATCGCGTTCCTCGGGGCGACATGCTCAAAGCGGTGCACGACAGCGATCATCAAATCTTCGCGATTGGTCTCGGCACCGAAATCCAAGAATCCGAAATCAAAGACATCGGTAAGAGTGGCACCGCCATGGCCGGCGACAAAACGAAAGTCGTCCAAGCGTTCGACGCCATCGGCCAAAAAATCGAAGCGGCCACCAAGAGCTATTACCTCCTCTCGTATTGCTCGCCGTCGCGCGCGGGCAAACACGAGGTGCGCATCAAAGCGATCGTGGAGGGCGACGGATCTGCACCCGTCGCTGCGAGCACCGACGCGAATGCGAGCACCAGCAGTGGAGGCGCCACAAGCGCCGACGCGAACGCCTCCGGAAAATCGTCTTCGGGCGAGCGGTCCGGAAGCATGACCCAAGAATTCAATGCCGCAGGCTTTGGTCCCGGATGCGATCCGAATTCGCCGCCGCATTTCGACGTCACGAAAGGGGATGCGCTCGCGCCGCCGAAAAAGAAGGAACCCAAAGACGACGAGGACGAAGCCAAAAAGAAGCCTGTTCATCACACGCCGGCGCCGACCACCACGCTGCCCCCCCCTCCGCCGCCCGGCCAAAAAACGTCGCCGCCTCCGCAAGACTTCACTCCTTAATAGTTTCGCCGATGAGGATGCGGCCCGCGATCGCGTCATCCGGCCCCACCCGATTTCTGATACTCAAGAAGCGTTCGATGCCGATGCCGAAGATGAAAACGGTCCGTATGAAGTTGTTCGCGCTCGTCGGCATTTCGCTGACGATCATCCTCGCGAGCATCGGCGTGCTCCGTTGGTTGCTCCACGAGCAGCTCTTCGAGGAGGTGAACGACCGCGTCGAAGAGGCGCACAAAGCATTTCAAGAAGAGCTCGACGACGACATCGACGACGCCACGGTGGCCGCTCGCGTGATCGCAACGAGCTCCGACACACGCGCCGCGATGATCGCGCACGATCCGGTCAAAGCGAAGGCGCTCGGCCAAACGTTTCTGAACGTCTACCCGGACATCGACATCTTGTTCGTCGCGCCGGATGGCAGCGTCATCACGTCACTTGGTTGCGACAATCCTCCCGCGACCATCGGTGCGCTTGGCGACGTGAAGCAGGTCATCGAGGGAAAGCAATTCATCGGGCTCATCGAGCACGGCTGCGAGCTGAGCTCCGCAAAGTCACCGCCGCCGGCCTACGTGATCGCGATTCCGGTCGAAGGCGCAGGTGCGATCGTTCTGTGTCTACCGTACAGCGAAGCGTTCATGAACAACGCAGGCACGAAGCTCGACCTCGAGCTGTCGCTCGTGTCGCCTGACAGTAAAATCATCAACGCGACCAAAAATTATCCGAGGGGCGCGGGGTTGCGAAAAGCGCCGAATTTGTCGGTCGTGAAGCACGATGGCCGCACCTGGATTTCCGGGCGTTTTCAGCCGAAACAGCTGATGGGTCCGAAGGGTAGCTACACGATCGTCGCCGGCATGGATGTCACCGACATCGACGCGGTGGTCACGCGCAATTTGAATTTCGCGCTGCTGATCATCCTTTTCGCGGCGGTGATTTCGCTGATCACGGCGTGGCGAATCGCATCCACGATGTCGAACGCCGTGTCACTCGTGAGCGACGCGCACAAGAAGCTCGCGCTGCATTCGCAATACGTCCAAGTCACGGGCGTCAACACGGGAGACGAGCTCGAGCAATTGGCGACCGGCTTCAACTCGATGATCATCGGCCTTCAAGAACGCGACCGCGACAAAGCGATGTTCGGCAAGTACCTCACGGCTTCCGTGATGGATCACGTGCGCGCGGGTCGCGTGCAGCCGGGCGGTGAGCTCAAGCCGGTCACGATTTTATTTTCCGACATCCGCAGCTTCACCACCATCAGCGAAAATATGGACGCGAAAGCGCTGGTCGCGCTCTTGAACGAATATTTCACCGAGATGGTCGGCATCGTCATGGAGGAGAACGGCGTCGTCGACAAATACATCGGCGATGCGATCATGGCGGTCTTCGGCGCGCCGGTCGGAAAAGACGACGATCCGATCCGCGCTGTTCGCGCTGCAGTGCGCATGCGCGGCGCGCTTGCCAAGCTCAACATCTCGCTCGAGAAACGCGGCATGCAGCAGCTGCGCACTGGCATCGGAGTTCACACCGGCGTCGTCGTCGCGGGAAATCTCGGAAGCGAGAAGCGCATGGAGTACACGGTCATCGGCGACGCGGTGAACCTCGCCTCACGACTCGAAAGCGCAACCAAAGAGCTTCAGGTCAACATCCTGATCAGCGAGGACACGTTCGAGCTCGTGAAGGACGCGATCGTAACGAAGCCCGTAAAAGAGATTCACGTGAAGGGACGCGGCAAGCCGGTCATGACGTACGAGGTGCTCGGCATCAAAGGCGAGCCACTCTTACCGAAGGACGAATATCAACCGGGGCCGACGCCGCAACTGAGCGTGTGACGTGTTCTGACGGCATTCTACGAAGTCACGGTAAAATAAGCCTGTTTCGCTGCATTGACGGTTGGGCCTACGCGGATTTTTGGGGCTCGTAGCCTTGAAGTCAGCGTTTTGCGGCCGCGCCAAGTATAGTTACCGCGGATGAATCGAGCAGGTGGTCGTCGCGACGAGACGACGAGCGCGCCCTTTCCGCGCGTGCTCGGTCGTTATCATCTGCTCGAAGAGCTTTCGGAAAACAGCGTCGGTGTTTTGCATCTCGCGCGCCTCGAGGGTCCGAAGGGCTTTCAACGTTGGTCGGCGGTGCGACGCATTCATCCGCATCTCGCTGGCGACACAGCGTTCGTTCGCGACTTTTACGATGCAGCACGTGCGGCTGCGAGCATCCAGCATCCGAACGTGGAAGCGACGCTCGACGTCGGCGAGACCGAAGGAACGCATTGGGTGGCGCTCGAATATTTGCACGGTGAGCGCGTCGCGCATTTGGTGAGCCGCGCGGAGATCGCAGAGACCGGCGTTGCGTGGGACGTCGCGTGTCGCATCATCGCGCAAGCTGCGCTCGGCCTCGACGCCATCCACGAATCACAAGAGCGGCGCGGGCCGCCGTTCGATCTGAATCACGCGCGCATCACACCGCGTCAGATTTTCGTGAGCTACGAAGGCGAGACGAAGATTTTGGAAGCGTGCGTACCGCGGCGTGCGTCGGCGACGATCTCATCCGACGTGCTTCCGTATTTGCCGCCCGAGCAAATGTACGGGGACGCGACCGATCGTCGATCCGACGTATTTGCGCTGGGGATCGTGCTTTGGGAAATGTGTGCGGGTCGGCGCCTTTTTCTGGGTGACGACGACGACGCGACGCGCGAGCTTCTCGAACGCCACGACGTGCCGCGTTTGGAGACGAAGGTGCGCGGGCTGCCACGCAAGGTCGACGAGATCATCGCCCTTGCGCTCGCCACCGAGCCACGTCATCGCTACAGCACCGCGCAAGACATGGCGCACGCGATCGACGAGGCGCTCGTCTCCGAGTCGCTGGTCGTCACCGACTACGACGCGGGCCGCTACATGAAGGCGCTTTTTGCCGATCGATTTGCAGCACGCGAAGAGCGTTTGCGACGCGCCGCAGACGCCACGGAAATTT
>JBDTFL010000445.1:0-2516 GCA_039937955.1 Polyangiaceae bacterium
ATTCGCAATGCAATTGCGAGGCTTTTTCGAAGATTCATGGACACTGCAAGCATGTTGCGGCGCTCTTTATTGCGCTGCGCGATCAAGCGCGTGGGCCGCGGGGCGCACGTGAAAATGGAATTTCGGAGCCGGATCTGGATGCTATCGGCGACTCGGCGACTGGAAGCTCGGGCGGACGACAATCTCAGCCTCGCGCGCAAAATCATGGGAATTCCCCGAGGGCGGGGTTCCCTTCGGTCCCATACAGCAGCGGCACGCAGCATGGAGGAGCAGAAATGAGCGGCGGGGGCGGTAGGCGCAGCCGACGAGCTCGCGCGCGCGCGATGAAGATGGGCGGGGGCGCTGACAACAATCAACAACAGCAGCAGCAACAACAACGTCAGCAACCGCATCAGCAGCGGCATCAACAAGGTAGCGCGGTCGTTGCGAGCGGAGTCGACGCATGGCTGCCGGAGCCGATGCCACCTTCGCCGAAAGCGATTGAGTATCGTCTGCAAGTGCGGCCGGGCTCGCTGACCGTCACCGTTTTGGATCCAAACCTCCGCACTCCGCTTTTGCCGAGCGCGCTGCTTCTTCCGCAAAGCGAGATCCCCGGTCCGGATCGCGAAGCGATTCGTCTCTTGGCGCGTTTCGAAAATGAAGGTCCGCGCAGAGTCGGCATCGAGGTCCGCGGAGAAGACGCGAGTGATCTTTTGCCGCTTTTGAAAGGGCGGCGTGTGATCGTGGAACCGCAGATGATGGAGCTCCGCTTCGGCGACGAGCCGCTTCGTCCGCGTTTCGATCTCGAGCTTTCGCAAGACGGTGCAGCGGTCAAAGTGTCGTCTTCTTTCTATCGCCCCGGCGACCCTCGCAAATTCACGACCGCACAAGGCGCATGGTTCGAAGGCAGCCCCGGTTGGTTCGTCGACCCGCAAGAAGGCGTCGCGCGCCCGATCGATCGTCGTGTTTCGCCGGCCAGCATTCGCAGGCTCACACGTGCGCCGTTCATCCATGAGCCCGTCGATCAGCTCCCGCGTTTGATTGCACAAGGATTGCCGAGGGTCGCGCTCGAGGTCGGCGCCGAGCTTCCGGAATTGTCGCAAGTCGCAGACGTCGTCGATCTCATTCCGACATTTCGTCTGCGCGCCGGTGGCACGCTCGTCGAAGCACGCGTCTCGCTTCGCGCGGCGTATGAAGATGTCGAAGTCGACGTTCGTGCGGACGGTATGAGCCCGCCAGTCATCGTAAAATCTCCCGATCCCTCGGAAAAACAAGCCTCGAAACGCGCGCGTTGCATTCGTTGCGACATCGCTGCGCAACAAGAGGCCGCCAATAAATTGAAAGAGGTCGGGCTAGTCGCCGACGAAGACGGCAACGGATTTATCGCGCGCGGTGATGCGGCGATCGAATTTTGGACCGAAAAAATCGGCGAGCTCCCCGAGGATTGGGATCTCTTCGTGCCGGACGATTTGGTCGACGTGCAATTGAGGAACGAAACGCTCTCCGCAAATGCGCGCGTGTCGAGCGGCGTCGATTGGCTCTCGCTCCGCTTGTCGTTCGACTCCGAAGGCGTCGCGGTCACGCAAGAAGAGCTCGCGAAATGTTTGGCGGAGGGTCGCCGTTATGTGCGCCTGGCGGACGGATCGTTCGCGCGCCTCGACGCTCAAAAAGTTAAAGAAGTTCTGCTTCGTCAGGCGGAAATTTTGGCGACGGGAGGCGGTGTCGGCGGCAAGCTTCCGCTCTCGCAAGCCGGACGTTTGCAGGAGCTGCTCGACAAAGTCGGACGCACGCACATTGCGGACGGCGCAAAAGAGCTTTTTGCGAAGCTCAAAGACATCGATCAGATCAAAGAGGGAAAGAAGCCGCGCAATCTGAAAGCGCAGCTGCGCCCGTATCAAGAGCAAGGTTTTCATTGGCTCTGGTTCCTCCATGAGATCGGTTCGGGCGGTGTTCTCGCCGACGACATGGGTCTCGGAAAAACGGTCCAGACGCTGGCGCTGCTCTTGGCGGTGAAATCCGCCGACGAAAAAGTCGAAGGCGCCAAGCCGTTCAAAGCGCTCATCGTTGCGCCCACCAGCGTCGTCAACAATTGGCTCCGCGAGATGGACAAATTCGCGCCGTCGCTCAAGCACATGATGTGGCACGGCGTAGATCGCAAAGATCGTCAGGAAGACCTGGAAAAGGCCGACGTCATCGTCACGTCGTACGCGCTGCTGCGCCGGGACGAAGAGCTGCTCGCGAAATTGAATTTGCGCTACGCGATTTTGGACGAAGCGCAGCACATCAAAAATCCGCTCTCCGCGACCGCGCGCGCGGCAAAGCGTTTGAAAGCCGATCGTCGTCTCGCGCTTTCCGGTACGCCGATCGAAAATCGTCTCTCGGAAATTTGGTCGATCTTCGATTTCGTTTCGCCGGGCCTTCTTGGTCCGCTCGACAAATTCGAAGAGCGTTATTCACGCCCGATCGACAACGGCGATCAGAAAGCCGCTACGCGTCTGCGCGCGACGATTCACCCGTTTATTTTGCGGCGAATCAAA
>JBDTFL010000446.1:0-9672 GCA_039937955.1 Polyangiaceae bacterium
CGGGCAGTCACTGTCGGTTTCACAACGAGGTCCGGTGCCGGCGTCTTGCCCACCGCTCATTCCGCACGATCCGCTGTGAAGCAGCGGCTTCGACGAGTAGCCACTGGGGTACGGCGTACACGCAACGTTGATATCGGTGCCGTCGCACGCGCAGCCTGCGCTGTACGCGTCGCATTCGAGACCACTCGAAGCAAAGCAAGCTCCCGTCGCCGTGCATTTGTCGGCGTCGCTGTATCCGCAGTACGAGCCCGACTCGCAATCCTTGTCCGTCACGCACGCGCCGCCATCGAGACCGGGCGATCCTGTCGATGCGCTCTGATCCGATCCGACCGCAAAATCACCGGAGCTACACGCTGCGAAGAGCGGTACGAGTGTGGCGAGCATCGAGCTTACGAAAAGAGTTTTCATGGGCGACTCCAAGTTTGTTTTTACTGAGCGGTGGCTGTGTTGTTGGCCGGTTCATCAGTGGGTGACCGCAGCGCTCCGCGATTTGCAAACGAAGTGATGGTCGTGTGATCTTTTTTTCAGCGACCACCACACGACGAACGAACGCGCGCTGAGAGCGGGCCAGTCGGATGCGCAGAGAGAAAGTTTCCTGCCGCAGCATGAGCCGCATCGTTTTGTTGCTCCGCGCAAAATGCGAAAACGCGTTCTGCGGATCGTTCGGGCTCGAGAGCGCTCGTCGGAAATCGCGACGCGTGCTCGTCGAGCAGTCGCAATGCACGCGCTGGATCTCCAGCCGCGAGCGCATCGTGCGCGGACCGCAGCAGCGACGTTTCTTCTTCGAGTGAAGAAGGATGCGGCGGAGGCACGTTCGGTGTTCCGTCGCTCGCTCCGACATTCGTTCCGGCGTTCGCCGCGGTATTCGAAGAAGCGACGATCACCTGGGAATTTGGGGTGTTTGGCCGGTCGCTCGCAAATGTAGGATTTGGAGCAGACGTGGTTGCTGGCGCGATCGGCGCGATCGCATTTTGCGCGATGGGTTGCGTCGTTTGCGAATTCGTCGTGACGACCGGTGCGATTTCGGGAGTCGGTCGAGCGACCGGAGAGCTGTTGGGCGTTTCGGAATTCACGCTGGTGCTGACGACGGGCGGCTGCGCATGTCGCTCGTATTTCACGACACCGACCGTTCCGGTTCCAATCACCGCCGCGAGCACTGCAACGCCAATCGTCTTCGTCGTCATCGTCCAAGCCGCGGCGCTCGTGGAGCTAGCCGTCAAGCCAGTGCCCGCAGCGCCCGCACCGATCGCTATCTTCGCGAGCACGGCGCCTTTCAAATTGTCGCGACGTGATGTCGACAGCGGCGATCCCTCGCGGCCCCGCGCCAAAAGATCTTCGGTTTCCGGACTGAGCTCGCTCATATCGCCCTCTCCATTCCGCGCGTTTTTCGGAGCTTCGACGCCGCGCGCTCGAAATCGATTCGAGCTGCGCGCAGGCGTGAATACACGGCTTTTGTGTCGAGTCCGGTGGCTTCTGAAATTTCGACTGCTGTCATTTGCTCGAGCTCCGCCATCACGAACACCACGCGTTTGTCGCCATCCAAATTCTCCAGCAGGAGATCGATCGTGCGCGACGCTTCTGCGCGCTGCGCTTCTTGCTCCGGATTTCGCGACGAGTCCTCGATCAAATCCGGATCGGCCGGCGCTCCCCACCAATGCGGACTTTTTCGACGCATCGAACGCCGATGCTCCCGCACTGCATGAAGCAAAATCGAAAAGAGCCACGTCTTCATCGACGACCGACCTTCGAACTCGGTGAGCCGACGATGCACGACGACGAATACATGCTGCACGACATCGTCGATCGCGTGATCGCCAACGCCCAAACGACGCGCGCTTCGGAAAACGAAATCGACATGCTGTTCGTAGACCTGATCGAAACTCGGATCTTCCAAAGCCGTTTCGGCGCGAGACTCACCCGACGCAGTCGGCTCGGAAGCAGGCGCGAGGGTCATGGTGGTTGCGGCGATCACGGCGTTGGGGGTCGAGACGTGAATCTCGTGCTCCTGCCGATCAGTGGCCGGTGCAGCCTCAAGTTTGCATCAAAAATGAATCTCGGCGCCGAAAGTCGTGCGCAGCGTCAATGCCGCGACATCCTGCACTTTTCCAGCGTTGTCGATGACGAAGCTGGGGTGCGTGAACGGAATTGCCGCTTCGGCGGAGAGCCGCAAAGCGAAGCGTGAAAAACGCAGCTTGGCTCGCGCACCGAGCAACGCGCGAAACAGCGCGACGCTGGCGTCGTTCTTTTGCGTAGCGCCGAACCCTTGCGCAAAAATTCCCGTGAGCTCGGCACCACCGCATGGCCCGACATCGAGCGAGCTGTCGAAAATCTCCCAACATGCTCGCGCGCCAGCCCCGAGCGAAGTTTCGCTCGCGCCCTGCGTCGCGTCATAATGCGCGTCTTGCGTGGAGAGCCACGTTCCCGAAAGCTCGAACGCAGCGTGACGCGGATTGAAGCCGGCCACGACCTCCGCGCCTGCACCGAGCGACTTCAGGGTTGCGACGTCGAGCAGAAAATCCGCTCCGAAATAAGACGGACGACGACGAATGAATTCTCCCGTCGGTGCTTCGATTTTTTTTTCGGATGTTGCCTGGGGTGATGGCGGCGGAGATTTTTTCTCCTCGGTTGGTTTCGTTTCCGCAGGTTTATTTTCGGGAGGTTTGGTTTCGATTGGCGCGGAAGAAACCGCAGCCTCCGGGTTCACGGTCAACGCGACGATGAGCGCAACGGCGTCGGCGAGCGCATTGCACGACGCATCCTCGACGTGACGCAAGCTCGTTTGACCTGCGGAATTCAGCTGTATTTCTGCGCGAAACACGTCTCCGCTCTGCGTTACGACGGCTCGTGCGTCCACGTTCTCTTGCGGCGCAGAACGCGAGCCGAGAATGCGATCGACGCGCATGCGCACGTCATTTTCCGTGGTGCATTGAGCGGGCGAGCTCCACGTGAACGTCAGCTTTGGCGTTGCGGCGTCGGCGCGCGCGCTCTTCGTGTGCAACGCGAGCAGCACGAGCACACTCAACGTCGATAGTCCGAAAACGCCCCGCACGCGCGATGATAAAGCACGTGCAAGGTTCGGTGGCCAACCGAAGTATCGCGGCCGTGCGCACCATCGGCTTCGCGCCATCGCGGTAAGCGCCTCGAGCTCTGCGGATGACGTTCGCGCGGCTCACGGATTGCAAACACGCCCAAGCATGCGATGCGCGTCGAAATCGCCTTGTTTTTGGCACTGTTCATAGCGCTCGCGCTGTGCGGTTGTCGCAAAAATGTCGTTTCTAACAATCGAGGAGGAAGCCATGACTTCGAAATCGAATGCAGAAGGAAGACTGAACGGAAAGCGAATCGCGATCCTTGCCACGGACGGTTTCGAGCAGAGTGAGCTCCTCGATCCTCGTAAAATTTTCGATGGAGAGGGCGCGAAGACCGTTCTCGTTTCACTCAAGAGCGGCAAGATTCAAGGTTACAAGCACCAAGAAAAAGGCGAGGTGGTTCAGGTCGACCTCACGATCGACGCGGCGAGCGCCGAAGATTTCGATGCGCTCGTGTTGCCAGGCGGCGTCGCAAATCCAGACGCCTTGCGCATGAACCCGAAGGTCGTCGAATTCGTCAAAGCATTCGTCCGCGAGCAAAAACCCATCGCAGCGATCTGCCATGGGCCGTGGACGCTCATCGAAGCAGGTGCGGTGAGCGGAAAAACCATCACGTCATGGCCTTCGCTCAAGACCGATCTCACCAACGCCGGCGCCAAGTGGGTCGATCAAGAAGTGGTCGTGTCGGGCAATCTCATCACGAGCCGAAAACCGGACGACATTCCGGCGTTCACGGAAAAGACCATCGAGCTCATCACCTCGAGAAATAAATCCAAGACGCAATCCATCAAAGGCGCACAGCTCGACACCGAAGAGAGCTCCGGCATTCGCTTGGCCTGAGCAACGAGCGGACGAATCCCAAGAGAGCTCGGTGCTCACACACGCATCGACGTGCCCGCGGGATTGAAGAGGCGCGGCGAGCTTCTCCGACAGCTCGATCAACAAGAGCTCGAAACGAAAAATTGCGCGTCGGTGTTTCCAGGTCGCTGACGTTTCAGCCGGGTGGCGCGGTGCCAGTGAAGACGTCGACCGCGCCCGACACTTTGAAAATGCGCTCAGCATTCTGGAAAGATTCTTTCGAAGCGGTGTGCACCGACAAAAGGATTTGTCCCTCACGGAGCTTGTTTTCTAGGTGTTTTGCGTGTGGCTCGGAGATACCCATCGAGACGAGGCCGCCCGCGATCGATCCGAATGTCGCGCCGGTAGTTGCACCCGCGAGCAATGCGAGAAGCGGTCCGGCACCGACGAGCGGACCGATGCCGGGAATGGCGAGCGCGCCGACGCCCGCGAGCAAACCGATCGTGCCGCCGATGAACGCACCTGCGCCACCGCCGACCACGCCGCCGCGAATGGCAGCATCGGGAATGTCGATTCCGTATTTTTCCGCGAACTCGTGACCATCCTCACCGTGCGGAAACACCGCGGAGATTTCAGTCTTGGCGATGCCGCCGCTCAGGAGCTGTGAAATGAGCGCGACGGCATCCTCGCGATTCGCCACCACACAGACGACCGTACTTTCCATGATGCGCTACTCCTCTCGAAGAACGGCGACTCGCCGCGCAGAGCCTAAGAGTTAGCATCGGCATGATACTTTTGCGATGTGACGGCGGAGACATTTCCTCTTCCACCTGACGGCGTTGTAACTACCGCTGGCGCAAGCCCAGCGTGGCGCTCGCGCTTCATCGAATTCATGTTGGCCGGCGGCGGCACGTTGGTGCTGTTCCCGATCGCCTGGTTTTTACGCGCTTTGGTGGGATTGAGCGACGCCGAGCTCACTGCCGGATTTTTGGGATTTTACGGCGCGTACATCATCAACGACCCGCACTTCGCGGTCACCTACCTGCTCTTCTACAAAGGACTGCGTGAGCGGGCGTTCGGCTCTTCGCGCACGCTTGCCCAGCGCATTCGCTATGGCGTGTCGGCTTTCGTCGTTCCTGTTGCGCTCGTGGTTTGGATCATCCTTGCGATGCAATTCCATTCTGCGCAGACGCTCGGTTGGATGATCCAGCTCATGTATCTCACTGTGGGCTGGCATTACGTGAAGCAGGGATTCGGCGTGCTCACCGTTCTCTCGATGCGACGTGACGTGCGGGTCACTGCTCGCGAACGCTGGGTAGTTTTGTTTCATTGCTACGCCGCATGGGCTTTTGCGTGGGCGAACCCCGCGATACCGGCGGGTGAGTTCGAAGAAAAGGGCGTTGTTTACGCGGCGATCGCGCATCCGCGGTGGCTCGAGCTCGCAACCGGATCGGTGCTGGCGCTTTCGACGATTGCGATGATCGTGATTTTGATTACGGAAGCAAAACGCGCCGGAAGATTTTTACCGCTCGCCCCGCTCACCGGATTCTTGATCACCGTTTGGCTCTGGACGATCTTCTCGAGCGCGGATCCGGTGATGCGTTACGTCATTCCGGCGCTCCACTCGATCCAATATTTTTATTTCGTGGGGCTCATGAAACGCAACGAGGCGCGCGCCAGTGAGGGGCCGCCCACGTTCGGAACACCGGCGAGCGTGCGTCTCGGGTTTCTCGCGGTGACCGCTTTGGCGCTCGGTTGGTTCTTGTTTCGAGGCGCGCCAACACTGCTCGACGATTTGCTGGTGGGCAAAGTGAGGCACGGACAAATTCCCGACGACCTCGGTGAAACCCCTTATTTTGCCGCTTTTTTCGTCGCGGTGAGTATCCATCACTACTTCATGGACAGCGTGATCTGGCGACGCGACAACCCGGACACGCGTTACTTCAAAGACGTCGTCCTTGACGCCTCCGCGTAGCGAACCTTCAGACGCTCTTCATTTGCGCGTTGCCGACCATGATGTCGACGAGCTTCTTCACGCGGCTGAAGACGTTCTCTTGAATGTACGGAATTCCGTACTTCTCGCAGATGGCCTTAACTTTGGGCTGCGCCTCTTGGTACTTCGTCATCGGCATATCTGGAAACAGATGATGCTCGACTTGGTAGTTCAGCCAAAGGTGCGCGTAGTCGATGAGGTCGGTGCCCGTCGGAAAATTCACGGTGCCGACGACTTGGCGTGCGAGATGCTCGGCGCGCGTCTTGGGTTTGTCGGTGAAGCGATACAGATCATCGCCTGCGTGGTTCGGGCCGACGACCGCAAACGTGTGCGCGTTGGTGACAATTTCCGCGAGCACCGAGTTCGTCAGCGCCGACGCAACCGCGAGCGGGCCGAGCGGCGAGAACATGAGCGGCAAGCCGACGAACTGGAGCGCGGCGTACGGCAGGTAACATTTCGTCAGGAGCTCGAGCTTCGGCACCGGATAGTCAGTGCCATCCGCCTTCGTGGGCTTGCCACGATGCGTGAACTCACGAAGCGTATTTGGTGCGTAATAATAGGCCTTCCATGATGCGGCCATGAGCGCGACGAAACCGTAACGCACGGCCTTCGGCACGCGCGGGTCACGTAGCGGGACGCTGTTGCGCTCGACGAGATCCGGATCTTGCAGCTCGCCCGTGTGCGAGTGATGCAAAATGTTGTGCTCGTAGATCCACGCTTCCGGGATCATCCAATCGGCCCAATCGAGATACCGGCGATGACCACGCGCAAAAACCTTGCTCGTGTAACGCTCCGGCGTGCCGGGAACTTTGTCGTAACCGCGATGACCCACGTGATGCATGAGGATCCAACGCGTGGAGCGACCGAGGCCGAGCCCGAGCGCGCTGATCAAATTCGGGCCCATCCATGCGGTGGCTAGACCAATGCGCGTGGCGATCTTTCCCCAACGCTCGATCTTGTAGAGGTGCTCGAGGTCGGCCTCGCACAAACCCTCTTCGAGCTCTTTGCGCAGATCGCGAATCTCGCGATGAAACCCCTCGAGGTCGACGCCGACGAACGGCGCACGCGCAGCAACTTGCGTCTTCGGCGAAGGCGCGCTCAACACGTCTTTCGGATTGGAGAACGCGCCCAGATCGTTCATGGCTGTCGGCTCAGTTTGCATGAAGCGAAATCACGTATCACGACCTCGCCCTCGTTGAAATCAGGGAAAAACCAAGCACTGAACATGTGGTCGGCCCGTGACAATGGCGTGAGCCGCACCTGACGAAAGCGGGGTTTTTTAGGCGTCGTTCGGATCGGCGGGAGTCGGCTCGCTCCACCCGATGACCACGTGCAAGTGCCCGTCGCTCGTAAATTCGTGGGTTGCGGTCACCTCGTGCGCGCCCGTCATTTGAATGATGTGCCGAAACGATTCGGCGAGCGCGGCGCGCGTTGCGGCCGTCCCGAGCAGCGGATGATCACGAAGCGTGAGACGCGTGCTGTGCGTGCCGAGCGGCGCATTCACGAGCGTGCCGGTCGTGTGCTCGGAATTCCAAAGCTCCTGCGCGCGACGCAAAACGAAAAATGGATTCGCGAGCGAAGTGAACAGTCCGCGCGACTCGCCGAATCCGCGATCGATGACGATGTCGACCCAGCGAAGATACGCGGCATTGGTGAGGTCGCCGCTCACCGCGCTCGCGAGCGCGTCGATGAACGCCGTAAAAAATCGCTCCGGCACCCATTCTGGCAGCACCGCGCCCACGCGAAATACGTCGCGCGTCTCGTCGTCCAATTTCGCGATGACGTCGTCGACGAACGCACCGCTCCACACTGTGATCGCAGCTTCGCGATACACGGAAATACGTGCCCCCAACCCCTGGGGACCAAGTGTCTGGTCCATGCGCGCTGGTCTAACACGCTCGAGCGATCGGGCTTGGTCGCGTTTAGCTAGCGTTTTCATGGCTGCGATCGAAGCACCTATTTGCACTATGCAACGCAACGCGCTAGAGAGCGTTCATTCACGAAGCACGCGACGGCATCGCCCGACACCAATCGAGCGAGCCCTCGGCGATGGCCCCCTTCTGATCATTACAGAATTGGGCCGGCGGCGTGATGGCGCGGCCAATAGGTGCCCCGCCCCGCCCTTCCGATCCGCGGCGTCGAAGGTTTCATTTCTCGAACGTGCACTTTCCAAAGTGCTTGTTTGCCGCGAGAGAGTGTCTTTTTCATCCCATGATGTCGTTTCGCCCGCGGCGCCGCCGCACCCCCTTCGCTTCTACGAGCTCGACGCCGAGCCCAGACGTGCAGACGCAAAGTCAAAATCCGAAGTCATCGAACCAAACGACGACGCGGCCGACCAACCAAGAGCGACCGCAATTTTCGCAGGTTCAGCGTCCGCAAAATCAATCGCAGCAGCCTCGTCACGACAACCGCCCGCAGCACGGCGGCCCGCGTCCGCAACATCGTCGTCCTGAATCTTCACGACGCGATGAAGCGCCGCGTGCGATGCGCGCGCCCGTTCGCGAAATCGAATTTGCTCCGCCCGTGTTGCCGCAAAAGCCCATGACGCCGGAGATCGCTGAAGCGGTCGCGAATTCGCCGTTCTCGGCGCTCGGCCTCACGCCGCCGCTCGTTCGTGCGGTGCTCACCGAAAATTACGTCGAGCCCTCACCCGTACAAAAAGAGGTCATTCCGTTCGCCATCGGCGGTCGCGACATTCTCGCGCAAGCGCAGACCGGCACCGGAAAAACGGCGGCATTCGTGCTCCCTATTTTGCAACAGCTCGCTGCAGCGCCGGGCGTTGGAATTCGCGCGCTCATTCTCACGCCGACGCGCGAGCTCGCACTTCAGATTGCAGATCGCATCGCCGTTTACGGACGTCACCTCAACATTCGTCACGCCGTCATTTACGGAGGTGTGAGCCAGAAGAAGCAAGAGAGCTCGCTTCGCTTGTCGCCTTCGATCGTCGTAGCCACACCGGGTCGGCTTCTCGATCTGATGCGCCAAGGCTATGTGCGTTTGGATCATGTTTCGCACTTCGTTCTCGACGAAGCGGATCGCATGCTCGACATGGGATTCGTGCACGACGTTCGCCGCGTTACCGTCGCGCTCCCCGCAAAACGCCAGACGCTTTTCTTCTCTGCGACGATGCCGACGGCTGTCGAGTCGCTCTCGAAATCGATGCTGCAAAATCCGGCGCGCGTCTCGATCACGCCGAAGATCACGACCGCAGAGAACGTGAGCCAGTCGGTCATGTTCGTTGCGCGACTCGAAAAACGAGCGCTTTTAGAGCATGTTTTGCGTGACCAAGGCATTCAGCGCGCGATCGTTTTCACGCGCACGAAACGCGGCGCCAACAAATTGTGCGAGCAGCTCGATCGCGCAGGTATTGGATCGGCAGCCATTCACGGAAATAAATCTCAAGGGCAACGCGAACGCGCGCTCGAAGGATTTCGCGACGGCACCACGCGCATTTTGGTGGCGACTGATCTCGCTGCACGCGGCATCGACGTCACCGGCATTTCGCTCGTCGTCAATTACGAGCTACCCGACGTCGCCGAGCAGTACGTGCATCGCATCGGACGAACCGGACGCGCCGGAGCAAGTGGCCGCGCGATTTCATTTTGCGACGCCAGTGAACGACCGCTGCTCGTCGACATCGAGCGACTCATCAAAAAGCGGTTGCCCGTCGAGTCTCTCGATGTCGCGCAATCACCGTCAAATCAAGGCCCAACGGCGCAATCTACTTTGCCCGTCGCGCCTTAGATATTCCGCACTGATCGACGTCACGCCCGCATTCACGTCGACGACATT
>JBDTFL010000447.1:0-4974 GCA_039937955.1 Polyangiaceae bacterium
ACGTCGTGGCAGCTCGTCGCGAGCTGCATCGGATTGACCGGCGTGTGCGTGCTCGCCGGAACGCGTCGCGTTTTCGTGGTCGCTGCCTGCGCCGCATTCTTTTTTCTCGCCGAGGTCCAAGCCATTGCAGCGGGTTCACCGCGCGGAAAATTGCGCGTCACGTATTTGGATGTTGGCCAAGGCGACTCGGAGCTCGTCGATTTTCCCGACGGCCGCGCCATGCTGATCGACGGCGGAGGAATGGTCGGCAGCCCGGTGGACGTCGGCGCTCGCGTGCTCGCGCCGGTTTTGCGTGCGCGGCGACGCCACAAAATCGATTGGGTCGTGCTCTCGCATCCGCACCCTGACCATTTCGGCGGATTCGTTTCTGGCCTACAAAACAAGACTATTGGTGAAGCTTGGGACACCGGGCAAGGCGAGCGCGAAAGCGTAGGCGGTGGTTACGCACAATTTTTCGATCGCCTGAAAAATGAACATGTTCCGATTCGCCATCCCGACGAAATTTGCGGCGACCATTTCTTCGGCGACGCACGCGTCAGCGTTCTCGCGCCGTGTCCTTCATACGATCCTGACGAGCCACCGAACGACAACTCGCTCGTCCTGAAAATCACCTACGGGCGTCGCGCGTTTTTGTTCGTTGGCGACGCCGAGCATTCCGAAGAAGAAAATTTGCTGAAGCACGGTGATCTTCGGGCAGACGTTTTGAAGGTCGGGCATCACGGCAGTCGCACGTCGTCGAGCGCTCCGTTCATTGCAGCCGTCTCGCCGACCGAAGCCGTCATTTCGGTGGGCTCACGAAATCGGTTCGGTCATCCGAATCCAGCGACGCTCTCCACTTTGGCCGCCGGCGGAATTCGCGTCTGGCGCACCGACCGCGACGGCGAAATCCAGGTCGAGACGGACGGCGAAAACCTCTCGATTTCCGCGGCGCGCGCGCCACCGGACGGCTGACTCTGGACAACGCGTGCGGCGCGAGCGAAAAGGGCGCGCATGTCCGAGACGATCGCCACCATGATTTCCGAAGAGACCATCCGCGCTCGCGTCAAAGAGCTCGGCGCCCAGATCACCGCGGAATACAAAGATCGGCCGCTGGTCTTGGTCGTCGTGCTCAAAGGCAGCTTCGTCTTTGCGAGCGACTTAGCGCGTGCGATCGACCTTCCGCTTCGCATCGATTTTCTCGGCGTGCGTTCATACGGCGAGGGCACGGAGTCGAGCGGCGTCGTGCAAATCACGCAAGATTTGTCGCGCCCCATCGCCAACGAGGACATCTTGATCGTCGAGGACATCGTCGACACGGGCCTCACCATCGCGCACTTGATGGATCTCTTTCGCACTCGCCAACCGCGCAGCGTGAAGGTCGTGTCGCTTCTTCACAAACCGGCGCGTGCGCGCGTCGCCGTGAAGGTCGATTATTTGGGCTTCACCATCGAGGACAAATTCGTGGTGGGTTACGGATTGGATTTCGCCGAGCGTTATCGCAACTTGCCGTTCATCGGCATCGTGGAACGCGACTGATCAGCCGAGCAACGCGCAGGCGTCCAGATCAGCCGAGCAACGCGCAGGCGTCCAGATCACAGCAAGCCAAACACGACGATTGAGCTCTGCGTCGCGAGATACACGCGACCGTTGGCGATCGTAGGAATGATGAATTTGTTGCCGGCGCCGGCGGGTTGATCGCGCAGCCCGGCTTGGTTGCTGTTGTAATATTCGGTCGTCAGGTCGGCCGGGTTGTACGCGTGAAGCGTCGGCGGGCTGCTGTTCTCGTGTGCCCAAATGATCCCCGTCGCAGTATTCGTCCCGTCGTACGAAACGGAGGGCGTCGTTCCGGGGTATTGAAAGCTCGCTGCTGTTTGCGACGTTTGCGGCGTCGTGATCGATCCACCGGCGATTGCCCAACGCTTGAGAGGCTCAGACTCACCGCCGTAATAAATCGCGCCGTTGAAGAACGCCGGTGCACCGAAGCTGCCCGTGCCGCTCGTTGCCGATCCCGGACCGAACGTCGCGTTCGGGATGTCTTGCACGATCTGTCCGTTGCCGCCGTCGGCGTTGAATTTTCCGAGATTGGAGCGATCGAGCAAATACATGTGCCCGTCTTTTCCGCTGCCGACCAAGAGCTGCGGATGGCCAGCGCTTCCGGCCGAATCGGGCAAGAGCATCAAGCCGCCCGAGCTCATGTCGATGTCACCCGCGCTCTCCGAAACCTCGTTGCCCTCGGTGAAATAATCGGTGAGCGTCATCGCGCTGCCAGTGCGCGTGACTTTGACGAACGAATTTCCGTAGTCGAGCTTGTTCGGTTGGCCTGCGTCGTTCAGCGTCGTTTCGAATCCGCCGTTGCCCGTCTCGTTGTAGATATTTCCCGCGGTGTCTGCCGCCGGACCTGCGCCCGAGCTCCAAAATGCGGCTTCCGATCCATTCGGCTCGTCGTTGAAGACGGCGGTTTGCGCGTACGTCGTCGCGTCGTACGCCATGATCCAACCCGTATAATTTCCCTGGTCGCAGTGTGACGACCACGACAAGTAGACCTGGCCGTGATCGAGCAGCAGCGCCGAGCGCTCCTTGTGGATTTTCGGATCGAACGTGAGCGTCGTTCCGTTGCCCTCTTGACCGGTGCCCGGGTAGGTCGCCGTGATGTCCTTCGGGCTTCCCGATTTTTCTGCGCCCGTCGTGATGTCGAGCGCGTGAAAGCGTTGATGGTACGTGCCGCCGTTCTTGCTCATTGCCACGAGGTAGATCGTGCTCGTCGCCACATCGATCACCGGCGTCGACGTGATGCCGATCTCCGGAGTCACTTGCCCGCATCCACCAACGGCGTCGGAAGGCGTTTCGCCGGCGCCGACCATCGACACTGGTCCCCACAACGTGGATGTCCCGGCGTCGGGTTTGGTTTCCGCATCGAACGCGTAGACCGAATCGTGCTCGGTCACGACGTAGATCACGTTGTGCGCGACCCCTTTAATCATCACTTTTTGCACGTACAAAGGCTCTGCATCCACCTTGCCGTCGACAGAGAGCTCGAACAATTTTCCGAATGTCGCCATCGTGACGTTCGTCGGAGTGAGCTTCGTTTCCACCGTGTACTGACCGGTGCGCGCGTTGTCGTTGTGCTCGGTCACGACGTTCGCGCAATTTCCGCTGAGACAAGGGGACGGCGTCGATCCGTCCGTGCCACCGCCATCTTTTCCCGCTTGCCCGTCGCTGTCGTCACTTTGCGGGCTATCCGTCGATGCGTCGGAGCCACTCGTCGCGCCGGTCGAGTCGTCGCCGCCGCATGCGTACACGCAGCTCATGACCCCGATGGCAATGCACCCGATTACCGCAAAATCTTCGACGCGTTTGCTGATCATGATGGCCCCTCCATTTTTATTTTCAATCAACCAAGCATGGAACGAGCGGACTCGAGCTCGCCCTGCGCGTGTGAATCACCCTTCTTTTTCGCAGCGGCGATGCCCCTGTCGAGCCACGACTTTGCGTCGTCAAGCTTGCCCATTTTTTCGAGGAGCTGACCGGCCATCAAAAACATGGGTACGTAATCCGGTGCCATCTCCGCGAGCTTGTCGAACGTTCGCACCGCTTCGTCGTTCTTTTCCTGCGAACGATATTCTTGCGCGAGGCAATACCAATGAAATGGATCGGTCGATCCGTCAGTCGTGATTTTTTCGAGATAGAGAAGGCGTTTGCTCATTGGGATTTGGAAACCTTACTCGTCACGTTCGGTTTTCGGTTTGTTTCTCAGATGCTCGAGCCGCGCGCGAATGCGTGATTCCTCGCCGCGATCGGTCGGCTCGTAAAACACGGATCCCGCTATTTCTTCAGGCAAATACGTTTCGCCCGCCACGAAGCCTTCTTCGAAATTGTGCGCGTATTTGTAGGCTTCACCGTAGCCCTCGTTCTTCATGAGCTTCGTCACGGCGTTTCGTAATTTTTTCGGAACCGGCAGCGCGCCGCGCTCGGTGATCATCTCTTTCGCGCGATGCCACGCCATATTTGCGGAGTTCGATTTCGGCGCGGTCGCCAAGTAACAGCACGCGTGCGCGAGTGGATACAAACCCTCCGGCATTCCCAAACGCCGGAACGCATCGTCAGCCGCATTCACGACGAGCAGTGCGCGTGAATCGGCGAGGCCCACGTCCTCACTCGCAAAAATAATCATGCGACGCAGCACGAACAGCGGATCGTCGCCCGCCTCGAGCATGCGCATCATCCAGTAAATCGCCGCGTCCGGATCGGAGCCGCGCATCGATTTGATGAACGCGCTGACGACGTTGTAGTGCTCCTCGCCCGCTTTGTCGTAGAGCAGCGGCTCGTGACCTTGCGCCGACTCGACGAGCTCCGCGGTGAGCCGCGTCTCTCCCGATTGCGCCATAAAATCTGCCGCAACCTCGAGCGCACCGAGCGCCCGTCGTGCATCACCACGCGCCGCGCGCGCGAGCATGCGAAGCGCTTCGGGGTCGACCTCGATGGCCTTGGTTCCCAAACCGCCGTTCGTATCGTCCAGCGCACGCTGAAGCACGCGAACCAAATCTTCTTCCTTGATCGACTCGAGCCGAAAAACTTTGGTGCGTGACAAAAGCGCTGCATTTACGGCAAATGATGGGTTCTCGGTGGTCGCGCCGATCAGCGTGATGGTGCCCGCCTCGACATGGGGAAGAAACGCATCTTGTTGCGCCTTGTTGAAGCGATGAATCTCGTCGACGAAAACGATGGTCTTTTCGTTTCGAAAATCGAGCCGCTCTTTGGCCGCCGCGATGATCTCGCGCAGCTCGGGCAAGCTCCCCAAAACGGCACTGAACAAAATGAACGTCGACTTGGTGCGCTCCGCGATGATTTTTCCGAGCGTCGTTTTTCCGACGCCGGGAGGTCCCCACAAAATCATCGACGGAACGCGGTCCGCCTCGATGGCGCGTTCCAGCGGTTTGTTCGCACCGAAGAGATGCGTCTGGCCCACCAAATCCGCGAGCGAACGCGGCCGCACCC
>JBDTFL010000448.1:0-6495 GCA_039937955.1 Polyangiaceae bacterium
CCACGACGGGAAAGACGAGCGACGAGTAGATCGCGATGTTGAAGCTCGCCGTCATGGCCGCAAAGAAGGCAAGCGCGAAAGCGACCGCATTTTTCCGGCTCGGGCTCTTCGCGAGACGATGCATGTAGAAGAGCGCGTACGGAAGCCATTGCATTTGCAACACATGCGGATGGTCCAGCTGCCGCATACGATAAAAACAAAACGCGAACGCCAGCCCGGCCACGATGCCGGCGCCGCGTGAGCCCTCGCCTTTCCCGACGGTGAGCTCGCGCGTGAGCAAATACGTGGCGTGTGCGCACATCACGAACGACGCGAACGTGATGAGGTTGATGGTGAACAAATAATCGCGAATGAAAATGGCCAGCGGCAACGCCTGCACCGCAATTCCGAGCGCGGCATCGTCGGTGGCTCCCGAGAGCAGGCTCGGGAAATACATGTCGAAGCTCAAATAGCCGTGCTCACGGCCAATCAGCCAATCGCGAAAACAGCGCGCGTACCGCGTATAGAGGAGCGTGTCGTCCACCCCGATGTCGACGATGTGGGTGCGGGCCTCCGGCAAAAGTGGCCAGGTCATGACCACTGCAGCGGCCACGAAAAGGCCCACGATGGCCATTTCGCGCGCAATCGCGACCACCCGTGCGCGCGGAAAACCCTTCACGGCGGGACGATAACAGCGCTCCAAAAGGTCCTATGCAAAAACCCGTGTGTGCGACGCCCCTTCTTTCGCAAACCTTCTCGCGTATGATGCAGCTCCCTTGATGAGCGACACCATCCGCTTTTTCGCGGCGACCGACGTCGGCAAGGTCCGCGAGCACAACGAGGACAACTTCCTCGTCGACAAGAAGCTCGCCCTTTTCGTCGTTGCCGACGGCATGGGCGGACACGCTGCGGGCGAAGTCGCGAGCGCGATCGCCGTGCGCACGCTGCACGAAGAGATCAAAAAAGAAAAAGAGCTCATCGCCGATTATGTGAGCGGCGCCACCGGCGCATCGAAGGTCACGCCCAAAGATTTGATCGCCTTGCTCGAGCACGCCGTCCAGCGCGCATGCGCAAAGATCCACGAAGAAGCGCAGGCCGATCCGGCCAAACGCGGCATGGGCACCACGCTGTCGGCGATCATGATCGTCGGACATCAAGGCTTCATTGCCCACGTCGGCGACAGCCGCATCTACATGATGCGCTCCGGCCAAGTGCAACAAGTCACCGAAGATCACACGGTCTTCAACGAGCTCATCAAACGCGGCAAGCTCTCGCGCGAGCAGATCGAGAAGGTCGCGCACAAGAACGCCATCACACGCGCGGTCGGAGTCTACGAACGCGTCGAGGTCGACACGCTCGTCATCGAGGTCGTGCCCGGCGACGTCTTCTGTCTCGCGAGCGACGGCCTCACCGGTTATTTGAACAGCACCGAGGAGCTCGCCGAGCACCTCGCAAAACCGGGAGATGCCGGCGCAAAAGCGCTCATCGAGCTCGCCAACTCACGCGGCGGTAAAGACAACATCACCAACGTCATCGTCAAAATCGGCGACGAAGGCGCACACGACGACGCACGCGCCAAACGCATCGCTCTCAAACGCGACGTGCTCGCCAAAGTGCCGCTTTTTGCGCGACTTGGTGAACGTGAGCTCCTCCGCGTCATGCAAGCCGTCGAGGTCCGCAGCTTCGCGGACGGCGAGTCGGTCATCACGGAAGGCGATCGCGGCGACGAATTGTTCATCGTCCTCGACGGCCAAGTCGTGGTCATTCGCGGCGAAGCAGAGATCGCACATTTGGGACAAGGCGAGCACGTCGGTGAGATGGCGCTCATTCGCAGCGTTCCTCGATCGGCGACCGTCAAAGCCAAAGGGCCCGCCGACCTCATCGCGATTCGACGCACGGATTTTTTCGAGATCTTGCGCAAAGAGCACGAGCTGTCGGTCAAGCTGCTCTGGCAATTTTTGGGTGTGCTCGCGGACCGACTCGACGCGACGTCGAGCGAGCTTCGCAACGCCAAACAAGAATTGTCCGCGGAAGACATCACCGCAGATATTTTCGGCGGCGAAGGCGTCCCTGCTACAGAAAGAACGTCGCCGTTTAGCAGGGGGTAACTTGTACTCTACATATATTTCACGAAACGCGCTATTTCTAAGCGTATTTGCGATCGCAGCGTGCACCCACGACTCTACGACGACGCAAGAGGCGAGCACCGAATCCGGATCACCGGAGACGGCTTTCCCTTCCGGAACGCCTCTCGATCATCCGCCGATCCGCTCGCAGCCGGTGAAGCCGAAGTTTCCGTGTCGCGCGATCGACGCTGCAAACAAGCCGATTTTGCTCCCGTCACCGACCTCGCCGATTTTCACCGCGTCGCCTTTCGGACCGACGCAAGGTGATGCAGGAACGAATTTCCTCGCGCGCGACATGCAGATTCCGGAAGGTGATTGGATCGATCTTCCGGCCACCGCAAAATTCACGGCAAAGAGCCCGCGCACGTTGCGTGAGACGACCTATGAAGGCGTCGGCTTCGTGCGTCCGTGTGTCGACCACGACGAAGAGGCATGGATGATCGGTGGCAATTTCTCGGCGGTTTCTCCGGGCAACGAATCGCCGGGCGCTGAAGAATGGGTCGTCACCACGCTCGGCGTCGTTCGCTACACATCGGCGTCGCTTTTCGTCCGCACCGACAAGAAATCCATCGATGTCAAAGTCACCGGCGGCAACGCATCGATCCTCGTGCCGTCGTTCGTACGTTTGAAAGACGGCTCGGACGCCGGCAGCTTGCTCGATGCAGGCGTTTCGGATTGGATCCGCGAGGACCAGGGTTTTTCCGGCACTTTGTCGTCCACGGTGTCCGACGAAAAAATGGCGCCCGCCGCGATCAGCGCATGCGCAAGCGCCGCTGCAGCCACCAAGGCCATCGCTTTGCAACTGGAAGCACCCGACGCAGCCATCGGCGTTCTCGGTGGGCAGCACACTGAGTCGCGACGATTGGCGCGCGGGCTTTGCTCGGTGGCACGGGTGCTCGTTGCTAAAATCCCCGACGACAAGCCGAACGCGCCGCCCTCGAAAATGAAGCTCCAAGCGGCGATCGACGCCGCGGAGAAAGACTGGCGGACCCTCCCGTAGATCCGTTAGCGTGGGGGCTCATCCGCGAATGCGATCCCGACCCTCTTTTGGCGCTTTGTTGATCGCGATCGCGGCGTCGTCGCTCTCGGCGAAAGCGCACGCGGACGAGCCCGTTTCTGCAAGTGAGCCGCGTCAGATGCGTGAGACCGCGGAGATCACGAGCGTCGTCGACGCGTTCGACACCGACAACGACGACCCGTTCGATTTGAATCTGACGCTCGGCTTCGAGCAACGTTGGAAGCACGCCAACATTCGTCGCGAATCGGATCTCGCGCAGCCTGGGCTCTCGACCGGCGGCTTCACGCCTGCGACCGAAAACGTCGCGAGCTTCAGCGAGAGCACCAGCATTCTCAACATCGGCGCAGACATCGGAATTTTCCGAGATTTAGCGCTGATTTTGCGTTTACCGCTGATCTTGAACGATTCGGCGGAGCTCGGTGATTTGAACGGCTCCTCCAATAATCCGTCGCGCACCCAAGACTCGAACGGCCAGCAACTTTTTTCGGTTCCGTTCAAAGGCCCATCGCACAGCGGAGTGGATTGGTTCTCGGCGGGTCTCGATTACGCGATTTTCAATCAGCAGCGCGACTGGACGAAACCGACCTGGGTGGTCGGCATCGAAGGCCGCTTTGGAATCGGCACGCCGCTCCACGCCTGCAACGCGAACCCGCAGGCCGGCACTGCACAATGCCCAGACCCGGCGAACCCTTCGCAAAACCGCGACCCCGGCATCAGCCGCGGCATGACCACGCTCGCCGCGCACACCGTGTTTTCAAGGCGATTTGGTTACGTCGAGCCTTACTCGGGCTTGTGGTTCTTGGCTGATTTTCCGCACGACAGCACCGACTACGGCGCGACCGACAATTTGAAAGGCTCGCTCGGCAATCATCCGCCGCTCGTCGGAACATTTTCGCTCGGCACCGAAATCATTCCGTACGAACGCCGCGACGCTTACCAACGATTGCTCTTCGACGTTCGCGCGAGCGGCGCATATCACTCCGAAGGTCGCGAGTACTCCGAGCTGTTCGACGCGCTCGGATCGTCGACGGCGTCATCGCTTCGCAATTTCAATCCGGGCGGTTACATGGCGTCCACCGGCTCGGGTGGCCAGACGACCAGCGTCGCCGACCCCGCCGCTCAAAAGGTGTACTTTACAGGTATTACGGATCAGCAGGCGTACGGCAGTCTCGGCCTGCAAGCGAGCGCAACCTATCAGGTCGGCGAGTACGTGAAGTTCAACGCCGGCGGCGGTTTGATGTGGAATCAAAACCATCTCATCAGCGCCGCTGACTCATGTAACCCTGATTTTAAAGGCGATCCAGGAGCTGCCGGACCTTGTCATGGCGTCGTGAACAACGGCATCGGCCCGCAACCCGTCAGCGGAATTCCGAACCCGAACTATCGCGCGGTCATCGATTCTCCCGGCCGCCGCTTCAGCGTCGACGACACCACTGTCATTAGCTTGTGGGTCGCTGGCGTCGTCATGTTCTGATGAGCAGCTGATGAAGTCGAAGCTCGCGATCTCTGGACGCCTGCGCGGCGCTCGGCTGGGCCTTTTGGCGCTCGGCCTTGCGTGTGCGCGGAGTGCGAGCGCCGCGGGCCCGCACGATCAGCCCGTCGTGATTTGGCCGACGCTGACGCCGGTGGGTGATCAAGCTACGCCGTCGGCGGTGCATCGTCCCGCGCAAACGGAGGCGGTGTTCGATCGCGCTCAGGAGCTCGACGCCACGCTGAAAGACGGCGCACAAGATCTGGGATTTGCGTTGCGCGTGAGTGATTCAGGACCGGCCGTGGGTCACACGCGCGATCAAGATTTGATCGATCGCGCGACGCAAGATTCGGCCGACGGCACCGCGGGAACTTGGGTCGTGAGCCCGCGCGTCGAGTACGATGGCGACGACGACTACACGGTTCGCCTCGTCGCAGTACCGCCAAAAGGCCGTGAATTACGGGTCCGCGTGGAAACCGTGAAAGGCGCGGACGTCGCCGCACGTGGTCTCGTCATGCTTCGCGATCTCCTTTCTCCGGCGACAGCTGCACAAGCGAGCGTGAGCGAGGAGCAACGCGAGCAAGTGAACGCGCAAGCCGGACAAGGCGTGATGGGCCCGCTAAGGTCACAAGGGCGCGCGCTTCTCGCAGTGAACGGCGCGGTCTTCGGCGCGTACGTCGCATTCAGCATTCAACGCGCGAGCGGCAACGATGATCCGCGTGTATTATACCCGCTTCTCGCGCTCGGTACTGCGGGCGGGCTCGGCGCTGCGCTGCTCGCCAGTGAAGAATGGGATATTTCGACCGGCGACGCTTGGGTGCTTTCGGGCGCCGCATGGTGGGGAGCTGGCTCCGGCGTGTTGCTCGCGAACGGATTGAACGTCGGACCACTCACCGATCGTTACGCATGGGGAGTCGGCGCCGGGCTCGGCGGGCTCGCACTCGGAACCTTCGCGCTCACGCGTTCGAAGATGGACGAAGGCGACGCTGTCCTCGTGAACTCCGGCGCTGCGCTCGGCTTCGCGCTCGGAGGCGCATCCGAATTATTTTATCGCGGCACCACCGACACGGGCAAAGTCACTCCTTACACGGGCTCTGGTCTCGGCGCGGCAATCGGTTTGGTCGGCGGCGGAACACTCGCATCGTTCGTCACCGTTTCACCCTCGCGTGGATTGCTCATCGATCTCGGAACCGGGCTTGGTGGTTTGGCCGGCGCAGCAGCGGCGAGCCCACTCGTGTTCGACGACATCAAACCCGGTAGATCAAGGGGTTTCATCGCGATCGCAGGCGGAAGCGCATTGGTCGGTGGCGGTGTTGCGTGGTTCCTCACACGCAGCTCGGATCACGACAAACCCCTCGTAGAGCCGAAGTCACGCAGCGGACACATCGTTCCTTTCGGCGGCGTCGTCGGCTCGAGCGCAACTCCCAGCGGACAAGCTCCCGCATATGGCGGCGGCCTGCGCGGAGATTTCTGAGGCACGCGTGACCGATTTTTTTTGGGTCGTGTGGGGATTGCTCACGCTGCTCGCGTATGGCGGCGGGTGGCTCGTTGGTGTCGCGGTTTATGCGAACGACGCATCGTCGTCGCGTCGACTCGTCGTCCCGTTTCTCGTGGCGCCCACGATGATTTTACTTTCGATGCAAGCGTGCGCGCTCTTCCATGCGATGGACCGCGCCGCGCTCACACCGTTTTGCCTCGTATTTTTCAGCTCCGTTGCGCTCGTCAGCTTTCGCTACGCCGGACGCAGCGCGGTCCTACGCTGTTTACGCGCCGACGCTCTCGCACCGTGGCGCGTCGTCAAATCGATTTGGGTCGATCGCGAACCGCTCGGGATCGCCGTCGCGATCGCACTCGGATTGTGGAGCATCGCGGTCGTGATGTGCGTCGTCTACCGGTCGTGG
>JBDTFL010000449.1:0-5783 GCA_039937955.1 Polyangiaceae bacterium
AGGACGTTGAACGTGGTGAGCGTTCCGTAACATTGCGTCACGTACTGCTGCATCTGCACCTTCTCTTCGTCAGAGAGCTTGGGGTGCGCGTTCACCTTTTGCTCGAGCACGCGGAGCTTGTCGCGGATCATCACGATCTTGTGGAAGAGCGAGTCGATGGGGATGTGCTTGTCTTGCACGCCCTCTTTTCCGGCTTTGATGATCACCTCGCCGCCATCCCATTTTCCGGCGATTTCGACACTACTCACGCCGAGCTCGTCGCGGATGACGTCACGCAAAATCGATCGAAATTCGTCTGCGTCCATTTCCAAGATCTCCTCGGGAAGCGTGAAAATAAAGGGTTCCGGCGCGCTTTGCACTCCAGCACTGTTGCGCACGGATTTTCGACGAAGGGATTTCGTGCGCGTGGCGGCGTGCGGAAGTGAATCCTTGAACGTGCCGCGCTTCACGTATTGCGAGCACGTGTTGGTTTCATAAAGAGGTGCGGGCCACACGCCGAGCAAACATTGACCGGCGCGTTTCACTTCTCCGTTTTGATCGATGGTCTCGATCACGCGAACGAAACGCGCGCAGCTGCCGCACCGTTTGTCGAGCTTGTCGGGAGCGCCCGGCGAATCCATCGACGCCGAGTCTAAACGAAAAGCCGAGCTACGCGCAGGCGCTAGATCGATGCATTTGTCGCGCGCAGCGAGAAAAGATCCGCGAACGGAACGAGCGCATCGAGCGGCCGGCCCTGACGACGTGTCGCCGTCACGACCGCGTGGGCCAGCTCTTCAATCGCGGTGTCGAACGGTGTGTCCTCGAGCTCGACACCGTTCCAAATTTTCGCGCGGTGGAATTCGCGTGCGGCACGCAGCGGCTCGTGCTCCGCCGAAACGCATCCGTGCTCGTGACTCCATCGGCACGCCAGCACTTCGACGAAATTCAAATAGAGCGGTAAAACAAGCACAGTCAGCTGCTCATCGCCCACGTGACCCGAAAGCGCGCGACGGGGCGATTGCGGATCGTGATGGCGTGGGTTTTCGGAATCGATGACCTTCTCGAGGCGCTCTTTGCGCTCTACGTCATTTTCCACCGCGAGAAACGGCGCATAGATCGCGATCTTGGGAACGTCGATGGCGTCGGCGTCCTCGTCAATCGCGTCGAGAAAAGCGTCGCGTGCGACGGGGTCGAGCGATTCGTATGTGAGCGCCGCAGCCAATGCCGCCTCTGCGTCGACGGCGAGCGCCGAAAGCCAAGCCCGCCATGCAGCACGCGCGCGCGGAGTCGGAGACGTTTCTTCGGGCACAGTCCCTTCTGCGTACGTCGCGCGTCGCCGTCAAGCTTGACAGGTACGAACATCGCTAGCGATCGTGCAGAAGGCGATGAAGCGCGGGGGCACCACAGAAGAAAGACTTTCGGCGGATGCGCCGGAGGTTGCCGAGCGCGTGAACGAGGGGATGCATCTCGTCATGAAAGCCGCGTTCAAGATCCGGCGGTCGCTGCCCGAGCATTTGGAGATCGAGGAGCTCCAAGCGATGGGCCGCGAAGGATTGCTCGACGCCGCGCGCACCTACGACGCCGAGCGCGGAGTTCCATTTGGCGCTTGGGCGTATTTGAGAATTCGCGGATCGATCTTCGACGGGCTGCGTCGCTACACCGATTTGCCTCGTCGCGTTTATCAAAAGCTTCGCGCGCTCGAGGCCGCGAACCGGGCTCGCGAAGGACAGATCGAGGACGAAGCAGCTGCGGCGAGCGAGACTCCCGAAGCTGCCGATGCACGCGTCGCCTCCACAGCCGCGGCAATCGCGATGGGAATGGCGAGCGCGTTTTTAGCGACGAGACGTCAAATCGACAACACGGAGGATCCTTCCGCCACGTCGCCGGAAGAGTCGGCGATCCGAGCCTCGCTCATCGACCGCGTGCGAGCGTCGATCGATCACTTGGCGGAAAACGAGCGCGATTTGCTCACGCGCGTTTACTTCGAAGACCAACAGCTCGACGAAACCGCGAAGGCGCTCGGCATGTCCAAGTCGTGGGCCAGCCGAGTTCACGTGCGTGCGCTCGAAAATCTGGCGAATGATCTTCGAAGACGAAAAATAAACGACGACTAAATGGCCACCTGCGAGGTGCGCTCTCTTCTGCTAGAACCCGGCCGCTGCCATGTCGTCATCCGCAAAAAAGAGGGTCCTCGTCGCCATGAGCGGGGGTGTGGATTCAGCCGTGGCGGCCGCTCGGCTCCACGACGCGGGGCATGAAGTTGTAGGATGCACGCTTCATCTTTGGGATTATGTCGACGATGGCGCGGCAAAAGCGCATGGCCGCTGTTGCGCACCCGAAGATCAATACGACGCACGCCGCACCGCGGACTTTCTCGGGTTTGCGCATTACACGTTCGATCGACGTGAGCTGTTCGCGAGCACCGTCGTCGCTCCGTTCGTCGAGGCGTATCTCGCCGGCGAAACGCCGAGCCCATGCACGACCTGCAATCGCGGTGTGAAGCTCACCGAGCTGTTTGCCATCGCTGACCGCTTGGGCGCAGAGCAAATCGCCACCGGACATTATGCGCGCATCCTTCGCGACGAAAACGGAACGCCCTGGCTGCTGACCGGAAAAGATCCGAAGAAAGATCAGAGCTATTTTTTGTACGCCACGCCGCGCGCGCAGCTGGATCGGCTTGTTTTTCCGCTCGGTGAGAGCACCAAAGAGGAAGTGCGCGCCGAAGCAGTCACGCGAAATCTTCCAGGCGCAACGAAAGGCGAGAGCCAAGAATTGTGTTTCGTCGGCGCCGGCGCGCACGCCTATGCGTCGTTCGTCGAGAAGCGCTCGCAAGGTCGCGCGCGTCCGGGACCCATCGTCGACGACACGGGACGCGTGATCGGAAGTCACGACGGCTTTCACAAATTCACAGTCGGCCAACGAAAAGGATTGGGCGTTGCGCTCGGCAAGCCCGCGTTCGTCACGAGCATCGACGCCGGCAGCGCGACGGTGACGGTCGGCAGCGAGGACGATCTCCTTCAAGACGAGGCCTTCGTCGACGACCTCGTGCTCGCACATGGAGTCTCGCTTCCCATCGAGGCACGTGTACGCGTTCGTTATCGACACGACGGCGCGACAGCTAAAATCACAGCTGATCCGCGCGGCGCGAAGATCGCGTTCGATGCCGCCGTGCGCGCAGTTACGAGCGGTCAGGTCGCCGTCTTTTACGACGGTGATCGCGTTTTGGGTGGTGGCCGCATCACCGGCAGACTTTTGCCGGCGCAACAAAAGCCTGATCGCCCCAACGCGGTCACGCCAAGAAGCTCGTGAACGAAAGCGACAGCGACTACACTGCGACGTCGTGAGCAGTTTTTTCAAACGCGCCAGCCTCGGCTTCGTCGCAGCAAGCTGCGTCGCGCTCGTCGCTTCGTCGTGCTCGCTCGGTGAAGGCAGCGGCAGTGTTACAGGCACGCTCGACATCTCCGACTGCTGGTCGGGCCGCTTCGATCTGAAGCCGGATTTTTTCGCCGCAGTTCCGTACAGCAACAACAACAGCATGCAGCTCCGCATTCAAAAAGGCGGTGACTACGAAACGTTTTCGGACGGCGTGCTCATCTCGATCGACAACATCAACACCGTGCGATCGGAGCTCGGTCAGCCATTGCAGGTCGACCTTCCGCCAAGCGTGAAGCCACCGGGTGTTCCGATCACTGCGGTCGCAAACCCGTCGATCGTGCACATGTCGCTCTACCTGCAAACGACCTGTCACACGCAGGACGTCGCGCTTTATGCGCTCGGCACCACGACGATGAATGGCGACGGCACGTGCGGCGGAAGCCCGGACGGCGGCAACTCCGAAACGATCGTCCCCGAAGCGTGCGGATCTCCGGGAAATGGCCTTGCGGCGGACGCGTCAGTCCCCGACTCCGGATTGCCCGCCGACGCCGGTGGTGCAGCTGCGGCACTCCCGGTCGACCACAGCACGATCACGTTCGCGCACCTTTTCAACGGAAATCCCGATGAAACGGACGCCGAGGAACGTCTCACCGAAGGCTCCTTCGATGTCGTGCTCGCAGACCCTCGCAACATTTGCCCTGGCGGCATCGGGCCGGCCGTCGCTTGCCAAGGCCATCTCACCGGCTCGTTCAGCTTCTACTTCGAACGCGGGCGCCCCGCGCAGCCGTTTCCGTAACTCTAGACGCCTGTGCGCAGCCGTTTCTGGACGCCTCCGCGAAGCTCGGCTTTTGCGCGTAGTTGCCACGCTGAAACGGGGCCGATACGCTTTCTTTCAGGAGGTTCGCACGTTGTTGGATAAGCGGTGGACCTTGGTCGCAGCCGTTTCGCTCGGTTTTACTGCGCTCGCGACGACCAATCCGGTGATGGCTGCGGACCCTCCGCGTGGTGAAGCAGTGCTCACACGCGCAAATTCCGCGTGGGGTCGCGGCGAGTTCGACGTCGCAGAAGCGCTCTATCACGAGGCGCTCGAGCAAGGCGGGCTGAACCGAAATGAAACGCTGCGGGCGTACGTCTACATGGCGTCGGCGCGTGCCGTACAAGGCAAACGCGAGCAAGCGCTGTCGGCATTTCGGCAAGCGGTGCTGATCGATCCGAGCTTCATTTTACCTCCAGAAGCCGGAAAAAAAGCGAAGGTGCTCGGCGAGCAAGTGCGCGCACGCGAGGGTCGCAACGGCCCGTTCGTGATGACGGCGCAAATTCCAGCTCGCGCGTCGAGCGGCAATCCATTCGCGGTTGGCATCACGATGGACGCGAGCCGCGCTGCGCTTTTGACGCGCGTTGGCCTCACCGTGACGAGCGGAATGAGCGGCGGCGCCTATCAATACGAGCAGGAGGTGCCTCCACCGACCGGAGAGAGCACCGTGAAGATGAAGTTCGACGTTCCGGCGCGCATGGCGATGCCCGGCACCGAAATACGCGTGAAATTGGCTGGTTTGGACCCGCACGACAACGAGCTCGTCACCACCGAGGGCCACGTTGCGATCGCGCAAGGCACCGGCGCTGCAGGAATCGTCGCAGCTAATCCCACACCAGACGACCGCAGCAACAAGTCCGATAAGAAAAAAGGGGGGTTCTGGTCCAGCCCATTCCCGTACATCATCGGAGGGTTGGTCCTCGTCGGAGCAGGCGTCGGTGTTTACTTTGCGACACGACCTGGTGACGATGTGACGCTCGCGTCCGTGCACGTTCAGCCACAATAGAGAAAGCTTCCAGAAGACTTGAACTACGACAACGCCCACCGTCCCGATTCGACCGGATCCAATTCCGGAGGGATCACCGGAAACACGCCCGACTCCGGGTCGCATTCGGGGACTTATTTTTTGGGGCGCTACCGCGTCGTCGACGAAATCGGCATCGGTGGAATGGCGAGCGTGCATCTCGGGCGCATGGACGGCCCGGGCGGATTTCAAAAGTGGGTCGCCATCAAGCGCATCCACCCGCACTTGATCGAAGACGATTCGTTCGTGCAGATGTTTTTGGATGAAGCGCGCGTCGCTGCGCGGATTTCGCATCCGAACGTCGCAACCGTTTTCGAGCTGGGAAAGCACGACGATTCGTACTGGATCGCGATGGAGTATTTGCACGGCGAGCCCTTGCGCGAGCTGATGCGACGCACCGAAGAGATCGGTTCGGTCATGCCTCCCGAGATTGCGTGTCGCATCATCGCCGACGCCGCAGAAGGACTGCACGCGGCGCACGAGCTCACCGGAAAAAATGGCGAGCGCCTCAATCTCGTCCACCGCGACGTGACTCCGCACAACCTCTTCGTCACCTACGACGGCACCACCAAGGTGGTCGACTTCGGCATC
>JBDTFL010000450.1:0-10066 GCA_039937955.1 Polyangiaceae bacterium
CTCGCGGCGATGTTCGACTATGCGCTCGGAAATACCGCGATGCTCGCCCCGCCACTGCGCCGTAACGCGACGGTGCAATTGTCGATGACGTTCGAACGCGCGGTACGTGGAACATCGGCGCGCTGCGAGGCACGGATCGATCGCGCGGCGTCGCGGATACTTTTTTCCTCGGCGCGCATTTTGGATTCGGACGGCTGGGGAATGTCGGTCGGGCAGACCTACGGAGCAAAAGAATGAGCGCGGGCAAATCGATTCGAATCGGATGCGGCTCGGGTTTTTGGGGCGATACCGCGGGCGGCCCCGCGCAGCTGGTTCGCCAAGGCAAAATCGATTTTTTGGTTCTCGATTACTTGGCCGAGATCACGATGTCGATCTTGTCGCGTGCGCGTCAGAAAAAACCTGAGCTCGGTTACGCCACCGACTTCGTAGACGCCATGATGGCGCCGCTCGCGCGCGAGATCGCCGACAAAAAAATCCGCGTCGTTGCAAATGCGGGCGGGGTGAATCCACGCGGCTGCGGCGAAGCGCTCACGCGCGTGCTGCAAAAGCTCGGCGTGAATCTCAAAGTGGCAGTCGTCTGCGGTGACGACGTTTTGCCGCAAATTCCAGCTCTTCGTGCGGCCTCGGCAAAAAATTTGGAGATCGATGGCCCGATTCCGGAGGCGCTCATTTCTGCCAACGCCTATCTCGGCGCCAAACCCATCGCGGAGGCATTGAAGCTCGGCGCTGACGTCGTCATCACCGGTCGTTGCGTCGACAGCGCGCTCGCGCTCGGCCCGCTGCTCGCCGCGTTCGGTTGGCACATGGATGATTGGGACAAGCTCGCGATGGGTAGTCTCGCGGGTCACGTCATCGAATGCGGCGCACAAGCGACCGGCGGAATTTTCACCGACTGGCATTTGGTCGAAGCCGGTTGGAGCAACATGGGATTTCCGATCGTGGTCTGCGACGAGGACGGCAGCTTCGTCGTTACGAAACCAGAGGGCACCGGAGGACTTATCTCGCCCGCCACCGTCTCCGAGCAAATCGTGTACGAGGTGCACGACCCAGCGCATTACGTTCTTGCCGACGTCGTTTGCGATTTCGCCGGCGTGCAGCTCGAGCAAGTCGGTGAAGATCACGTACGCGTGAGCGGCGCGCGCGGCTTTCCGGCAACTGCGGATTACAAAGCGAGCCTCACTTACCAAGACGGGTTTCGCGTCGGCGGGACCTTGCTCATCGTCGGCGATGAAGCCGTCCAAAAAGCGCAACGCGTCGGTGAAGCGATTTTGCAGCGCACTGAAAAATTTCTCAAAACGCTCAAATTCAAGCCGTTTCGTGAGACCTCAATCGAGGTTCTCGGCAGCGAGCAGAGCTTCGGAAAAAATGCGCGCACGCAAAACAGCCGCGAGGTCGTGCTCAAAATCGCAGCGGCACACGACGAAGAACGTGCCCTCGAAGCTCTCGCGCGGGAGATCGCACCGGCCGGCACGTCGATGGCTCAAAGCATCAGCGGCTTCGCAGGCGGACGAGCGCGCGTGCAACCCATCGTGAAGCTCGCGTCGTGCTTGATTCCGAAAAGCGATGTGCATGTCACCGTGGAAATCGGCGGAGCCTCGCACGCGATCGAGAACGAAAAAAAATTCGCTGACCCCGCCGCTGCTCCCGCAACGCGTCGCATGATGGCGAGGACCATGCCTTCAGCGGTCGGCGGAGATTTGCGCGAGGTGCCGCTCCGCGTTCTCGCGCACGGCCGCAGCGGCGACAAAGGCAATACGTCCAACATCGGCATCATCGCGCGCGACCCCAGATACTTGGCGGTCATCCGCGAGCAGGTCACGCCGGAAGCCGTTGCGGAGTGGTTCGCGCATCTCGTTCGCGGGAAAGTACGTTGCTTCGAGTGGCCCGGGCTCGACGCGCTCAACTTCGTGATGACCGACGCGCTCGGCGGAGGCGGCGTCGCGTCGCTTCGTTACGACCCGCAAGGAAAAGGGCTCGCGCAAAATCTCCTCGAGATGCCGGTGCGCGTGCCGGCTGCTTGGCTCGACGACGACGCCAAGAAAATCTGACCCGCGGTGATAACTTGAAACGCGTGAACGTCGTTGCGCTCGAATGCAAAGGCGCGGCGGAGCGTTTCTCGTGAAATGGCTTATTTCGTAGCGTTCGATGCGTGCGACGGCCGACGACCACGCACCTTTGCGGTCTTCGGACGCGCGACAGCGGGCTCTTCACCTGCTGCGAACGCAACGCGAACCGTTCGCGGATTGAGTGCCGGTGCTTGCTCGGCGAGCGCTTCGTAAGGAGCGCGACCGACACGACGTTGATCGTTGACGAGAGTGGACCAAATCGCGCCCTCGCGTTCTTCGGCTTTCGCTGCCGCTCGAGGATCGAAACGCAAATCGGCCGTGAAGGACTTTTGCGCGCCCAAGATCTCTTCACGAACACCACGCGCTGCGAGATCGCGAAACACGCTCGAGCCGTTT
Organism: Polyangiaceae bacterium; assembly: GCA_039937955.1. Lineage (GTDB taxonomy): Bacteria > Myxococcota_A > Polyangia > Polyangiales > Polyangiaceae > JAICXU01. Next base: position 2,463 of record JBDTFL010000450.1, read on the forward strand.
CGATCGTAATAGAGGATGGTATGCGCCGTGGAGACCGCACCCGCCCACGGATACGTGCGCAGCGCCCAACCCGAAGAGAGGTCTTGAAGCTCGGCGTCGACGTTCGCGCGTTCTTCGTTCGTCTTCCACGGAGCGTGCGGCGCGAAGAAAATTCCGAGCCCGAGATGATCGCCCTCGAGCTCCCACGTTTCGCGAATTCCGAACAGCGCCGGAGATTGCGCGACGAGTGAGCCATGCGTGAGGCCGAACTCACCGACGATGTAGACCGCGATGCGATCACTACGATCCGCGAGAAAATCCAGGGTCTCCAGAGCCTCGTCGTGGGTCTCGGTCGGAAACTCCGTGAAGCACATGGCCTCGGCGGCGATGCCTGCGTTCGAAAGATGATCGACGACTGTCGACACGACTGCGACGGGTGCGCCTTTGTCGATGAGCTTCAGGACGCGATCCGATCCTGATTCGACACCGAGCGCGCATGCGACCGCACCGGCTTTGCGAAGTGTGTCGGCGCGTTCTTGCGTGAGATATTTTTCAGGTTTGAGATCCGTGGCCCAACGAATGTCGAGGTTGGCGTCGATGATCGCTTGCGAGAGCTTCACGATCGTCTTCGGTGCGACCGAGTCTTGCGAGAGATAAAAATGGCGCGTGCCGTATTTTTCAGAAAGCGCGCGGAGGTGCTCTGTGATCGCCGCAACGTCGCGCTCGCGATACGAAGCCGTACCGACCTCTGCCAAACCGTAATGACAAAAGGTGCACTTGCCCCAATAACAACCGCGGGTCGGATCGTACGGGAGCACCAGACGCGGCGAAAAATATTTCGCGAGCGGCAAGCCGTCGAAATCGGGAGGCGGAAGCGCTTTCAGGTCCTCCATGCCGTGTCCGGCAAGAAAACGCGCGCCCAGCAATTTGTCGCGCACCACGACGTTCGTGCATTCACGAATCGGCTTGTTTTCTGCGATGGCGCGCACCAGAGCCAGCAGCGTGTTCTCGCCCTCGAAGACGCACGCGGTGTCGAACGGACCGAGCGCGCGCGCGAGGCGCTGACCTGAAAGGCGAATGAGCATCTGCGTGATTCCGGGACCGCCGCACGTCAGGTGAACATGCGGAAGCTCGCGTTTGATCTTGAGCGCAAACGCATACGCAGGCTGAAGCTGACCGGGAAAACAAACCGACAAACCGACGACGTCGACCTTCGCCGCGCGAAGACGCGGAATGAGATCGTTCATCACGTAATCGTCGAACGGGTCTGCGTCCGGTCGGCTCGCGCGCTCGACCTCGTCCATCGTGGTGAGCCCGAACGGCGTTCGGTACGCGGTGAAATCCAAGTGGAGCGGATGATGCGTCGCCGACACCACGCGCAATGCCGCGTCTACCGTGGCAACCGCCGAAGCGTAGGCGTCGGGGTCGTGAAACGCTGTCTCGTCGCGAAATGTTTTCTTCGCGCGATCGATTCCGTGCGGTGTCGCGTGGGCGTCGCCACGGGCTCGGGCGAGCGCTGCGTATTCGAGCTGCTCGGCATGTGCGAGAACGTCTTTCCCGTCGAGCTCCGCGAGGCGAGTCTCCAAACGATCACGAAGCGCGGCGAGCGATTTTTCCTCGAGTAGCGCATCGAACGCTTCCACGTTCGCGTCGATGGGAAGCACGTCGATGCCGTTCGCCCGCAAAAATCCGGTGAGCATGGGCACCGCGAGATACGGCGCCGTCGGATCACACGTGGGCGGATAAATCAGTGCGACGCGCATTGGGGGCCCGCTCTTTAGCATGCACCGAAAAAAAGGCCCGAAATCGGTGACGGCGCGCGCCCGTGCCCATCGAAAGCGATCTAGACTTTCGCATGGACGAAAAAAAATCGTCGTCTGCGGACGGCGAAACGCCATCTGGTCGTCGTTCCACGCCTTCGGATGTCTCCTCTCTTGCGCAGCAAGAGAGCTTGTTTCGTCTCTTCGTGGCCAGCGTGCGCGACTACGCGCTGTTCGTGCTCGATCCACAAGGACGCATCTCGACGTGGAACGCGGGCGCCGAGCGCATCAAGGGTTATCGAGCCGAGGAGGCCATCGGTCAGCACTTTTCCATTTTTTATCAACACCCAGAGGCCACATCCGGCAAGTGCGAACGCGAGCTCGAGATTGCGGCGCGCGAAGGCAGGTTTCAGGAGGAAGGATGGCGGGTTCGCAAGGACAAGACGCTATTTTGGGCGCACGTCATCATCACGGCCCTTCGAAATGACGACGGCGAGCTCGTTGGCTTTGCGAAAGTGACGCGTGACCTGACCGATCGCATTGGCGCGGAAGAGCAGAAGCTTCGCTTGGCGCGATCGCAAGAAAGTGAGCGACGCAAAGACGAGTTTCTCGCCGTCATCGGCCACGAGCTGCGCAACCCGTTGTCACCGATGGCAACGGCTATTCATCTCATCAAGACGAAAGGCGCGCCGGGCTGTGAGCACGAGATCGACGTGCTCGAACGTCAACTCTCGCAGCTCACGCGCCTGCTCGACGACCTGATGGATGTTTCGCGAACGCTTCGGGAGAACCTCAAGATCGACGCGCAGCCCGTCGAAATTTCTGCCGTGCTCAAGCGAGCGCTCGATGTCTCCAGCACTCATTTCACCACCAACAAGCAGACGCTGTCGGTCGACGTTCCGGAACGAGGCCTCGTCGTGAGCGCCGACTTAGAGCGCATGACTCAGGTGTTCGGAAACATCCTCAATAATGCTGCGAAATACACGAATTCCGGCGGCCGCATTTCGGTCCGCGCGTTTCGCGACGGTCCGAGCGTCGCCGTCGCCATTCAAGACACGGGTCGCGGAATCGAGCCGCGCAATCATACGCGCGTGTTCGAGCTGTTCACGCAAGGCGAACGCGGGCTCGACCGACGCGGGGGCGGACTCGGCGTCGGGCTCGCCATCGCGAAGGAGTTCGTCGAACGACACGGCGGACACATTGCCGTCGAGAGTGAAGGCGCAGACAAAGGCTCGACCTTCACGGTTCGATTGCCTCGCTACGCGGTCATGGACACTCCGGTCCCGTTCTCGGTGCAAAAGGTGCCGACGGCGGATTCAGTTTCGTCGCGCCGTGTGCTGGTGGTGGATGACAACGAAGACGGCGCGGAGCTCATTCGCATTGCGCTGACGCAGCTCGGTCACACCGTCGAGGTTGCATTCGATGGTCAGACCGGTCTCACCCGCGCCGAGTCGTTCAAACCCGACATCGTATTTTTGGATATCGGGTTGCCGGGATTGTCCGGCTATGACGTCGTGCGTGCGCTCCGAAAAACGAGCTTCGCCAAGACGATTCCGATCATTGCCGTCACCGGTTACGCAAATGCATCACACCGCAATGAAGCGCTGAGCGCAGGGTTCACGTCGCACATCGCCAAGCCCGTTGATATTCACATGTTGCAAATGATCATCGCTACACTTCCGAGCTGATCCAATGAGCTATCGAGCCCGCCATAAGGTCATTCTCGTCGTCGACGACGAAGACGACGTTCGCGAGCTTCTCCGCGTAATGCTCGAGCGCGAAGGCTATCGAGTGGAATGCGCGCGCGATGGTGACGAAGGCCTCGCGGTCGCCAAATCGCTAAGGCCGGATCTCGTCATCACCGATCACGTCATGCCGGGTCTTAGCGGTAAGCAGCTGGTGCGCGCGATGCGAGAGACACCCGCGCTCGCCGTAACGCCGATCATCATGGTTACCGGCGCACCGGCGTCGGAGGCGCTTTCAGACGCGCAAGGCGCCGTGGACGTGAAAGCATTTTTACCCAAGCCATCAACCTGGAAAGCCATTCGGGAAACCGTCCACGCATGTTTGGGTGACAAAAAAAGTGTCGGCCCCCCACGCGACGATGTGTCGACCGAAATCGGCAAAACGCTGCCGGGAATCGGGCGAGGTGCTCGTCGCAGGGGTGTCTAACGACGACGAGGACGCGCCGCGCGGTCGCAGAGCATCGTCCAGCGGGCGATCCTGTTCGCGCGACATCGTAATGAGCTGAAACGCATGCTTCACGAGATGCACGAGCTCTTTGGGCGTGGCTCCCATGCCTCTCACAAAGTTGGAAGTACGCAACGCGCTAGCGGCCGTTGGTGAGCCCCCCCCGGGGACTTCGCGCTCCCACCAGCAACGCTTTCGCTCGTGCGCCACACTGCAACGTCGGTGCCTAATCAATGGGCGCAGTGGACGCGCGCCACAATCGCGAGCGATGCACTGGAATCGGCGATCGGACTGGGCCTAAGCGATCCGCATTTTGCGAAAACAGTCAGCCGTTTTGCCATGATCGACGTTCGGACAGCGTGCTTTCGCAACAAGCGATGCTTTCGCGAAATGCGAACCCGTCAGTCGTCGGTGCACTCGACTTTGAGCCAGCGGTACAACGTCGACAAATTGATGCCTAAAATTCGCGCCGTTTCGCGCTTGTCGCCTTTGGTGTGATCCAACACCCACGCGACGTACTTTCGGCTCAGCGTGTCGAGAGTGACAGGAGACTCCTGTGCATCGCTAACGATGCACGTCTGAGCATTGATCAAGGTTTGTCGGTGGTCGACTGAGAGCCCGGCAACACTTAGATCCGCTTCTTCGATGACGGGCGTGTTGCCCATGACGACAAGGCGCTCGAGAACGCTTGCCAGCTCTCTGACGTTTCCTGCCCAGGGCAATTCGACGAGAACCCGCATCGCTTCAGCAGAGATGCTACGAACTATGGAATTGGGATTTCGCGTGCGCGCAGCGGCAATGAAATGCGCGACGAGACCGGGAATCTCCGGTCTTCGCTCGCGCAGCGCCGGAACCGTGAGCTCCAATACGTGGAGACGATAGTAAAGGTCCCCACGAAACCCGCCCGCTTTGACGAGAGCTGGCAGGTCGCGGTGCGTCGCGGCAAGAAAGCGAACGTCGACTGCGCTGCTCTGATCACTTCCGACTGGGCGAGTTTCTCCAGATTGGAGAACGCGCAGTAACTTTGCTTGCAGACCTAAGGGCATCTCGCCAATCTCGTCGAGAAGTAACGTTCCGCGATTCGCTTTCGCCACGAGACCAGCTCTCGACTGCGTGGCGCCCGAGAACGCGCCGCGTACGTGGCCGAAGATTTCACTCTCGAGGAGATGCTCGGGGATTGCCGCGACGTTGACTGCGACGAACGGGTACATCGCTCGACTACTTCGTTCGTGAATCGCTCGCGCCACCAGCTCCTTGCCACTTCCGCTTTCTCCTCGAATCAGCACTGGCGCGTCGGCGGAGGCGAGTCGTTCCACTTTGCGTAAGAGCTCGGTCGACGAGTCACCTAAAGGCAGGAGGCGATTGCGAGCACTGCTATGGTGCGAGCTGTCTTCCGTGCGGTCAGCGTGACGATCGCCGATCGCTTGGGCGATGAGACCCTTAAGCTGCTCGATGTCGAACGGCTTCGTCAGGTAATGAAACGCGCCACTGTCGATTGCTTCGGCAGCGAGATTTTGTGGTGAGCCCGTCATCACGATGACCGGCACCGTTGGCTGGGCAGCCGCGAAGGCACCGACTAGCTCGCGACCACCAAACCCTCCCATGCGCCAGTCCGTTACGATGGCGCTGAATGGGTTGCCGTCGAGTTGAGCGAGCGCGTCGCCGCCGCTCGATGCGAGCTCGCACTGATATCCCGCGTGAGCGAGCTCTGCGCCGAGGGTCATAGCGAGCTCGAAATCGTCGTCGACAATGAGCAGGCGTGGCGACGACATAAGCTTAACCTGCGCACGGTTTCGCTGGCGCGTCGACGCGCCTTTGCGAAATGCGAAAATTCTTTTTTTGCGAAAGACTGCGTGAGCCTCTATTTTTGGCCTTTCGTCGCTTGCCTCTAGCGGTCCGAACGCGCAGTGTCGTCGCATGCTCGAGGCCTTTATCGCAGCGAATCGCGACGACATCATCGCTCGCGCGCGCGCCCGAGTCGATTCCAGGACGCAGCCGAAAGCGAGCGGTATCGAGCTTAGGAATGGCGTACCAGTTTTTCTCGATCAACTTTGCCGATCGCTGCATCTGGCGCAGTCGACCAAAGTGGTCGACCACGAGGACCTCACCGCAAGCGCCAGTCAGCACGGGCAAGACCTGCTCGGGTTGGGGCTTACCGTAGATCAGGTCGTACGCGAGTACGGCGACGTGTGTCAGGTCATCACGCAGCTGGCCATGGATCAGAATGCGCGCATCGACGCCGATGAATTTCAAACGCTCAATCTGTGCCTCGACGAGGCGATTGCGAACGCAGTGACCGAATATACACGTCAGCGTGACCGACAGACTGCGAATGCTGATACCGAGCGGCTCGGTGTGCTGGCGCACGAGATGCGAAATCTACTCAACACCGCAGTGCTCTCCTACGGAATCATTAAGGATGGTCAAGTGTCCGTGAGCGGAAGCACCGGACTTCTTCTCGGCCGCAGCTTGTCTGGGTTGCGCGATCTCCTCGACCGTTCTCTGGCTGACGTCCGGCTCGACGCAGGGATAATGCACACCGGACGTATATCCGTCACGGACCTCGTTGAAGAGCTCGGGGTGAGCGCGCAACTCGAAGCTCGATCGCGCGCCATCAACTTCGAAGTCAGCTCCGGCGAACGCGGCGTGATGATTGATGGCGACCGGCAGATCTTAGTGGCTGCTGTTTCGAACCTTTTGCAGAACGCGTTCAAATTCACGCCGGCGAATGGCAACGTGTCGCTTCGTGCTCGCGTAGCTGTGGACCGCGTTTTTTTCGAGGTAGAAGACGAGTGCGGCGGACTTCCCGGCGATCCCGAGAAATTATTTCGCGCCTTCGAGCAGCAGGGCGCGGATCGCAGCGGAGTAGGGTTAGGGCTTTCGATTTGTCGTAAGGCGGCCAAAGCAAACGGCGGTGAGGTCTACGCACGCAACCTGCCGGACAAGGGATGTGTTTTTACGCTCGATCTTCCGAGGGTTTCGGCGCCAGATTAGTCGTTAGTCAGTGATTGGATCTAAGCGATTCGCGGTAAATCCAGGGTGAACACGCAGCCCTTGCCCGGCAGGTCTCGAACGTGAAGATCGCCGGCGCTTGATCTCGCCGCCTCGAGGCAGAGCGATAGTCCGAGGCCAACGCCGCTACGATTGCCGCCGCGCTGCTCGAAGGGACGAAATAATTCTTCGCTTTTTCCTGGCGGAAGTCCGCCGCATTCGTCCTCGATATCGACGAAAACGCGATCAGTCGTGGCGCGAGCGGTAAGCGAAACGAGGCTTCCCTCACGCGTAAATTTGAATGCATTCTGCAACAGATTCGTGATGGCTGCCGCGAGGATCTGTCGATCACCTTCCACCGTAACCGTGCGATCGACGGACGTGATCGCGAAGTGGATGCCGCGCACCTCGGCCTGCAGGTTCCCGCTGATTTCGCTCTCCTCGATGAGCTCACCTATGGAGATACGCTCGACGCGGTTGATTCCCGCCGAGAGGCGCACCTCGGCGAGCGAGCGATCGAGCAGATCTCGCAAACCGACGAGGCAGCGGTCGAGAACCATTCCCGTACTGCCGGCTGCGGGGACGCGGCCGCTTTTGATACTCGTGCGTGCCAGCATTGCGGTGGTCAGCAAGTTGCGCTGTTCGTGAGCCAAGATCCCCAGCCGTTCGGTTCCGAGATCCGTG
>JBDTFL010000451.1:0-3224 GCA_039937955.1 Polyangiaceae bacterium
GCAGGCGGGTTTCCGCCGGTGATTCCGCCGAACGCTACGCTGGTGTTCGAGGTCGAGCTGCTCGGCGTCGACTGACACGCGACAAAAAGCAGGGAACCAAAGCAGAACAAAGCAGACACAAAAGAAGAAAGGCGCTCCTTGCGGGGCGCCTTCTTTTGTTACTGGTAGCAGTTCAACGCGCGAATTTTGAAGCGCGTGACGCCGTAGAGCGTTCTGATCAGCCGAAGCTGAAATCAGCCTGCAATACGAACGTTTTCCGCCTGGAGACCCTTCGGTCCCTGCTTGATCTCGAACTCAACCGTCTGTCCCTCTGCGAGGGTGCGGAAGCCGTTCGCCTGGATCGCGCTGTAGTGGCAGAACACGTCGTCACCGCCGCCGTCCTGCTTGATGAAACCAAAACCTTTTGCTTCGTTGAACCACTTCACAGTACCCGTAGCCATCTTTGATTATCTCTTTCTGCTCTTCTGCTCCGGAAACAAATTCCGGAGCTCTGCTTCCGACTCGCGAGACTCAAGGACGACTATCATCCTTTGCCTCGCTACGACCCACTTCAACTGGCGGGCATCATGAAGGGCTCTTCATGAAAAGTCGAGGACGAACAACCGTCCCAACTGCACATTCATGAGTATGCATGACGCACTCCATATAAGGAGACTACGTCACAAAAGCCGGAAAATTCAGGGCATCCGCGAGATTCGCTCTCGTTTTTTCAATGGATGCATGTTGCATGCTCTGCGCAGCACCCCTCTTTTTGTGCGGCTCGGTGGTAGGTTCACAACATGCGGCTGGTGAGGCTCGCCCTCGTGAATCTGAACACCACGGTTGGCGCGGCGAAGAGCAACGTCGACCGCGCGATGCCGCTTGCTCGAGCCGCTGCGGCTGACGGCGCCACCATCATCGTCCTGCCCGAGCAAACCATCGGCGGGTACATGCAAGAAGATTTGGTGCAGTGGCGAAGCTTCGTCGACGCGCAATGGATGGAGCTCGACAGGCTCGCCACCGAAACCGCCAGTCTCGACGCGGCGATCGCGGTGGGCTGCACGGTCGCACACGGAATGCACGTCTACAGCGCAGCGGCGCTCGTGCATCGCGGTAAGATTTTGGGCGTCGTCCCCAAAGAAAAACTGCCGACGTACAACGTGTTTTACGAAGGCCGCACGCTCTCACGCGGTCGCGCGGGCATGAGTGGAGAGCTCGCTTCTCCCAAAGGTCGTGTTCCGTTCGGCGACATGATCTTCGATTTCGATTTCGGAAGCGTCGCCGTCGAAGTCTGTGAAGATGCGTGGTCGCCCGATGGTCCGATGCGCCGTAGATGCTTCGCGGGCGCGGAAATCGTGCTGAATTTGTCGGCATCGCCGTTCCGCGTCGGCGTCACTGAAACGCGTCGCGAGATGATCGCCACACGCTCGGCCGACAACGAGTGCGCGATCGTCTACGCGAATTTGGTCGGCGGAAATGACGGTTTGATCTTCGATGGCGGCGGTTACGTCGCGCAAAACGGTCGCATGCTGGTCGACGCGCCGCGCTTTCGTGAAGGCTTTTCGATCACCACGCTCGACCTCGATCGCACGCGTCGTTTGCGTCTCGAAAATACAACGTGGCGCACCGATCAACAAAGCATGTTGGCGAGCGAGGTGAGGCACGTCCCCGCGCTGCCGCCCATGCCGTCGCGCGAGAAGCTGGTCTATCCGTCGCCCGCGGGCGCCAGCTTTTTTCTCCCCGCGCATGAAACGCCTGCGCGTTCGCATCGCGTTTCGTTTTGCGAAGATCTTTTGGACGCGCTGTCGCTTGGTCTGGGTGATTATTTCGAGAAGACGGGCGCGTTCAAAAAAATCGGCGTTGCGCTTTCCGGTGGACGCGACAGCCTGCTCTCGCTCTTCATCGCGCATCGTTACGTCGCGCGTCGCTTCGAAAAAGATCCACAGAAATCCGCTAAATTCAGCGAAATTTTGCGTGCATTCTACATGCCTTCGCAATTTTCTTCTGCGGAGACGCGCGCTGCCGCGGAGCAAACGGCGAAAGAGCTGGGCGTGCCGCTCGTCATCTCGAGCATCGACGACGCGTTCGAACGCGAGACGATTGCCACCCACGCGATGCTCCAACCCGGCGAAGAGCTCACCGCGCTCGCGAAACAAAATATCCAAGCGCGCATTCGTGCCGAGCGCATGTGGACGTGGGCCAACAGCGCGTCGGGTCTCTTCGTCCAGACCAGCAACATGAGCGAAAAGTCGGTGGGCTACACCACCATCGGCGGCGACATGGAAGGCGCGCTTTCGGTCATCGCAAATTTGCCGAAGACGGTGGTGAACTACCTGCTCGATTATTTGCTCGAGATGACGGGGTCCGAGGCGATCAAATTGACGCTTGTGATGCCGGCCACCGCCGAGCTCGCGGCCGATCAAGAAGACGAAAAAGACCTGATGCCGTTTCCGATCTTGGATGCATGCTTTGCGCTCTACGCCGGCGAGAAGATGGACGTCGCCGAGGTGAAGATCGCTTTGAGAGCCATTTTCCCGGGGGAAGATGCAAAAAAGCTCGACGGTTTTGCCGAAAAATTTGGGCGCCTGTTCACGCAGTCGATCTACAAGTGGGTCCAATCGCCGCTGGCGCTCCACGTCGGCAATTTGGATTTGGATCGCGAGCGCGCCCTTCAATTACCGGTGGTTCAAAAAAATGATTGGTAGAAATGTCGCTGCTGTCATCCCGCGGTGACCGAACGATGACACGCGTCTCGTAGCCTCGTTTTCATGGGCTTCATCAGGACGGTGGAAGAGGACGACCGCATCGACTGGCCGGCGGCGATTCCGTTTTGGGGAGTGCACATCCTCGCCGTCATCGGAATTTGGCGTCTTGGTTTTTCGTGGAAGGGCGTCGCCATCGCCGTCTTCTTTTATTATCTGCGTATGTTCGCGGTGACGGCGGGCTACCACCGCTACTTTGCGCACAAGACGTACAAAACGAGTCGCGCGTTTCAATTTTTCCTCGCGCTGCTCGCCCAATCCAGCACGCAAAAAGGCGCGCTTTGGTGGGCTGCACATCATCGCAATCACCACAAATATTCGGACAAACCCGAAGACATCCATTCGATGAAGCTGCGCGGCTTCTGGTGGTCGCACGTCGGCTGGATCTTGATGCACAAGTACGACGCGACCGAGTGGCAAGAGATCCAAGACTTCGCGAAGTACCCGGAGCTGCGATGGCTGAATCGCTTTCACGTGGTTCCG
>JBDTFL010000452.1:0-5383 GCA_039937955.1 Polyangiaceae bacterium
GCCCCGAACTGCGAGAGGTCGATCTCTTGACCGAGGAATTTTCGGACGAGCAACATTGCGATGACGCCGATCACCGCGCCGGCAAATGCTTTGAGGCCTGCTTCGATTTTCGCGCCGCTTGCCCAAATGGGTTTGCCCGCGACGAGCCCGACCAATGCGCCGGTCGCTGCAGCAGCGGCAAGCGCGAGCACGGTTCCGAATGCGACGATGCCGAGCCCTTTGATGAACGCCGCGGCAACGACTGCACCGACAAGCGCACCGAGGATCAGACCGACGAAGAGGCGCCGAATCATTTGTACTCAGGTTGGCCAGAGTGCGACTCGCCGTCAATTGCCCGCTTGCAGAACTTCACGGGGGGCCTGATATCGCGAACGCTTCGCCGCGGAGCCGTGATTCGAGGCGGGTTCTGCGCTCATTGCGACGATCTTCGGCAAGCGCAAGATCGAGCGCGCGGGGATCGGCGACCAGTACGACGAGGCGTTTTCCGCGGGTAACTGCGGTGTAGAGCAAATTGCGCGACAGCATGACGAAGTGCGCGGTGAGGAGCGGAATGACGACCGCCGGGTACTCGCTGCCTTGCGATTTGTGTATACTACACGCATAAGCGAGCGTGAGCTCGTCGAGCGCGGCGGCTTCGTAAGGCACGTCGCGCGCGTCGTCGAAGCGCACCGTGAGCGACCCCTCTTCTTCGTTCACCGCCTTGATGACTCCGACGTCGCCGTTGAACACGTCGCGATCGTAGTCGTTGCGAAGCTGCATGACTTTGTCCCCGAGTCGCAACGTCGTGTGACCGCGGAGGATTCCCGGCCCATGCGGATTGAGCGCTGCTTGCAGTGCCTCGTTGAGCGCGAGCGTTCCTGCTGCACCGCGATGCATCGGCGTGAGCACTTGAACGTCGCGGATCGGATCGAGGCCGAAACGCGCAGGGATTCGCGAAGAAACCATTTCGACGATCACCGAACGCGCCGCCTCCGGATCGCGGCGATCCATTACGAAAAAATCTTTCGATTCTTTCGGCGAGAGCGGCGCCTCACCGGCGTTGATGCGGTGCGCATTTTTCACGATGAAACTTTCCGCCGATTGCCGAAAAATATGGGTCAAACGAACCGTGGGCGCCGCGCGTGATGCGATCAAATCGCGAAGCACCGCACCAGGTCCCACGCTCGGAAGCTGATCGACGTCGCCGACCAGAATCACGCGCGTGCCCCGTGCGACCGCTTGAAAAAGTGCGTCTCCCATTTGCAGATCGATCATCGACGCTTCGTCGACGATCAGCGCACCGGCATCGATCGGCGATTGCGCATTTCGCTTGAATTCGCTTCTTTTCGGCTCGAATTCGAGCAGACGATGCAAGGTGGTTGCGCGCGTTCCAGTCGTCTCCGAAAGACGTTTTGCGGCTCGTCCGGTCGGCGCCGCAAGCCGCACGTCGATGCACGCGCGAGAGAGCACCGCCAAGATCGCGCGCACGATCGTCGTTTTTCCGACGCCCGGACCACCCGTCACGATCAAAAGTGAATTCGACGCTGCGGCGCGAACCGCATCGCGTTGCGCGGGCGCGAGCTCCACTTGCGCGCGTCTTTCGAAATCCGAAATCGCTTCTTCCGCACCCTCCAACGTTTTTCCGCGTGCGTGTGCGAGCTCCAAAACGCGCTCTGCCAAACGCTCTTCCGCAGCGTGCAGTCGCGGAGGAAACAAGAGGTCGCCTTCGCGAATCACATAACGACCCGCGTCGAGCGCGGCGATCGCGTGCTCAGCGCGCTCTTGCGATGTCAGTGAGTCTTCCCATTCGAGCAGTAGAATCGCGCGCGCGATCAACTCGGTTTGCGTCGCACACGTGTGACCCGACTCGGTCGCGTCGTGCAACGCTTGCATCACACCGGCTTGAGCGCGTTGCGGTGAGTCCGGCAAAATGCCGAGCTCCTTCGCGATGCGATCCGCAGTTTTGAAACCGACACCCCAAACATCGAGCGCGAGCCGATACGGTTGCCTGGAAACGACGTCGATCGCGCGATCGCCATAACGCTTCGAAATACGGGTCGCCAGCGCAGGTGATGCTCCGTGCGCTTGCAAAAAAACCATGACGTCTCGCACGTTCCTTTGCTCACGCCACGCGTTCGCGATCTGCTCGCGCAATTTTTTTCCGATGCCGGTCACCTCCGCCAAACGCTCCGGCATTTCGTCGAGCACCTTCAATGTCTCGAGACCGAACGCGAGGACGATGCGTTGCGCGGTCTTCGGACCGACGCCCTTGATATTTCCGGATCCGAGATAGCGTTCCACACCGAGCAGCGTGTTCGGCAAGATCTCGGTGATGTGTGCGACCTTCAATTGCTCGCCGTGTTTCTTGTCGACGATGACCTCGCCGCGAACACGAACGCGCGAGCCAACTCCGACTTGCGGAAACGTTCCGACGACGACCATTGGCTGCGAGACGCCGTCGAGCGCGACGCGAAGCACACGAAATCCGCTCGCCTCGCTCTCGAACGTCACGCGTTCGACCTCACCTTCGACGGTGATCTCTTTCGCTGCCGTCGCCACGCGGACAACTTAGCGCGCATATGATCCCCGCGTCGTGCGATGCGTAACCGCAAACCGCGATCGCATTGATCTACGGTAATTCATAGGCGATTTCGTCATGCGCCTGAGCGGCACGTCGTTTGTAATAGGCTCGCTCGGAGACTCTGCCCGGCCATGAAATACTTTTCTTACAAGCGTGTGCTTTCTCCGTTTCTCTTCGCATTGGCGGTCGGGTCGATGCTCAATTGCGGCGGCGGTGGCGGTGACGAGGAGGACTTCACTTCGCACGGCGACGCGCTGGTCATGACGAGTCTCGTCGGCATCTGGAAAGGAACGTCCGCTGCCGGAAAACCGTACGCGTTGACGATTTGCGAGGACCTCGATCCGAATGCGCAAAGGGACTCGCTGGCGGCAACGTGTGGAACAAAACATCAAATTGAAGGGAACGGCCGTGGCAAGACCGAAGCCGTGTCGATGGATCCGGGCGGTTGCGGCGGATGCGACTACGACAACAGCGCGTACATGGTTGGAACGCTCGAGGGCAGCGACATCGCACCGACGCCGGTCAACGCGCAGTTTTCGATGAACGGTGATGCAAATGGTCCGGCGCTGCCGTACGCGTTCGTGCTCGCCGATTCGGCATACAAGACCGCTGAAGATCTTCGGCAGACGATCACGATGAGGGGGAACGTGATGACGGCCGGCTACATCGACGTCTCCCTTTTCACGTACGAGACGCCCGACCAAATTCCGCCGCCTTACGATGCAGGAAACGGCTTGGATGCGTCGCAAGATTCCGATGCGTCGCAAGAAGCCGACGCGGGCGATGTCGATTCTGGCGAGCCGGACGCGAGCGATCTCGACGCAAGCGCCGACGATGCGAGCGCTCCCGATGCTGGTTCGCCCGTTCCGGCGCCGACCGCCACGTCTTCGTCGTCACCCGCGCCGACGACCTCGAGCAGCGGTGGATTTCACGTGTCATCCCTACAATCGACGACCATTCGGCTCGCGCGTGTAGCTGACACCGCGTGCCCGGCGCCGTAGGCCGACCCGATTTTTTCTGCCGCGTGGTAGAAAGCGGCGATCATGATCGGCACAGCGCTCGTCGCGTTCGGCTCGCTCTTTTCGATCGTCGATCCGTTCGCCGCGCTGCCCATTTTTTTGGCGCTGGTTGGCTCGGGCTCGAAGCAGGCGCAACACTCGACGGCGTTACGCGCATCGCTCACGTGCTTTGCGATTTTGACGGCGTTCGGATTCGCTGGGACCGTGATTTTCAGCTTCTTCAACATCACGCTCGCCGCGTTCAAAATCTCCGGCGGGATTTTACTGTTCGCGGTCGGCTTGGAAATGATGCGCGCCAAACAATCGGACACACGCTCGACGAAAGAAGAACGCAGCGAAGCCGAGTCCAAGGAAGACGTCGGCATCATTCCGATTGGCCTTCCGCTTTTGTCGGGCCCCGGATCGATCGCAGCGGTCATGGTGCTGATGGGAAAAGCGACGACGTTCTCACATCGCGCCGGCGTCTACATCGCGATTACGGCGGTCAGCGTTTCCGCGTTTTTGATTTTACGATCGGCGACGCTCGTTTCGCGCGTGCTCGGACGCACGGGCATCAACGTGATCGGCCGCATCATGGGCCTCATTCTCGCAGCGACAGCGATGCAATTCGTGATCGATGGGGTGCGCGAGGCATTTCCAAAAATCGTCTGAAACAGCTTGTTTTGGGCCGCTTCAGACGCTGGAGAGAAATCAGTTCTCGGTCTTGGCGTGCAGCGTGAAGTTGCCCGTCACGCTCGACGTGTATCCGCCAACGTAGACGGTGATCGTTCCGCCCGCCGGGATCGATGCTGCGTCCGTTCCCGAAAGCGACGACCAACCGCTGTGCGCTCCGGTGTTCGCGCAATCACTACCGCTGCAGTCGTCGCTCGCGGAGGAGCACGCCGTCATGTCCGATGGCGGGGCCACCGGTGTGGGGTACCACGCCATAATGGTGTCGAGGTCCGAGCTACCGCTCGTCGGTCCGTTCCAAAGCGAAACGGTGACGTTGCGTGCGGTCGGATTGACGATCGCGATGTCGATGAACGGCGTCGCCGTCGTGGCGAGGGTTGCCGGGCAGGACGCATCGATCTTCGGAGTCGTGGCTCCTGACGTGAGCGAGAAGGGTGCAGTGACGGTCGTTCCGACGGTCGGCGAGATCGTGATGGTGTTCGGATTGGGTGGCGGCAGCTCACATGCCGAGGGGCTGCCGTATACACACGTCGCGCTGCACGTGTACGCACGACCCTGACCGGCCGTGGTGCACGAAGCGCCGAGGACGAATTTCGTGTCGGTCGGATGACACGCGCCGACCGGCTCGGTGCAATCGAAGCCCGTTTCGAAGTGACAATCGAAACCGCAGACTTGCTGCATCGTTCCGCAGTTTCCGCAGGCGGTCGCTGGATAGACCTTCGACGAATCACAAGCATCGGGAGTGGTAACCTCGCTACCGCAAGATCCCCAAATGTCCCAAACACCCATTTTTCCGCCGTCGGGTGTGGAACAGATGCGCGTCTGGGTTCCACAGACGCCGCACGATTCGGTGGCTTGCGGGTCGCCGAATCCGAGGCTCGAATCGCAAGGGCTACCTTCGGGCGCCTTGGGCGGACCCGCGTCGTAGGCGCCGCCGCCGTCGCTGTGCGTGCTTCCAGCGTCTTTTTTGGGGGTGGTTCCCGTCGAGCTGCCTGCTTCGTCGCTATCACCGTAGTTGGCGGCGGGTGTCGAGCCGTCGGTCGTGTCGCTTCCGATCGGCGCATTGCCAGCTGCCGAGCAGCCGTACGCGAGACCAACCGTTCCCCCAATCACAACCAACGTTCCCAGCGTCCGC
>JBDTFL010000453.1:0-7819 GCA_039937955.1 Polyangiaceae bacterium
CGGCATGGGCGTGGTGGAAGTTGCGCTGGAGCAAGGCGAAAACGGCTTCGAACGCGTTTGCGCGCTCAAACGTCTGCTGCCCGAGGGCGCTCGCGACAAGCGGCAAACCGACATGTTTTTGCGCGAGGCTCGGCTCGCCGCGCTTTTGTCGCACCCGAACGTCGTGCACGGTTTTGCGTTCGGCGAGGTGGGCGGCGAGTTTTTCTTGGCGATGGAGTACGTGGAAGGCGAAACGCTCGCGCGCCTGCTCACGACGTTGCGCGAAAAAAAGGAAAAGCTGCCCGCTCCCCTCGCTGCGTTCATCGTCGCCGAGATTTGCGAAGGGCTGCATGCGGTCCACGAATTGAAAGACGACTCGGGCACGCCGCTGCATGTCGTGCATCGCGACGTGTCTCCGCACAACGTCATGATCGCCTACGAAGCCGGCTTGAAGCTGCTGGATTTCGGCGTTGCGAAGATCGAAGCAGAGCCCGGCCTCACGCGCACCGGCGAGGTCAAAGGCAAGACCGCATACATGTCGCCCGAGCAGGCGATGGGTGAAGCAGCGCTCGACCTGCGCAGCGATCTGTACAGCGTAGGTGCAGTGCTCTTCGAATGCGTGAGCGGCCGCAAAATGTGGGAGGGCACCGAGATGGAGGTGCTTCGTCATCTCGCGCTCGACGAGCCGCCGAAGCTCGAGGACGTAGATCCGAAAGCACCTTCCGAATTATGTGCACTCTACACGAAATTGATCGCGAGAAATCCGGCGGATCGTCCGGCTTCGGCCGAAAATGTTGCTTCCGAGCTACGAGCGTTCGCGGAGTCGCAAACCGGAGCCGGCACGGACGCACTGCGCGCGTTGATGAAACACCTCTTTGCGGCGCAAGCCATCGAACGAAAGAATCAGCTTGAGCGCGCGCTCGCGGTCGCTGCACCATCAGAAGCCGACGTCCTCGCCGGCGATTTGCGAGCGTCGTTGAACCCTGAAATTGCAGGTGATCGGCGATCGCACAGCGAGCTTGTTGCGAGCGTGCAGTCGCGCCGGGGCGACGACACGGACAAGCGGCCGGTGTCGCGCACCATACTCGCCGCTCTCGCGATCGTCGCCATCGCAGGCGCGAGCTTCTTGGCGATTCGCGCGAACGCGACCGACGCGCAGAGAGATCCGACGCCGGCAGCATCACTGACGATCGCCAATTCTTCCTCGATACCGAGCAGCCCGAGCAGCATTCCTGCAACGCCGGTCGTCGCTTCGACAACGAGCGCGCCGACGATCGCCAGTGCATCCGCGCCGACCAACCACGCCACACCGCACGACGAAGCGCCCAAAATACCGAGCAATTCGTCATCGTCGAAGCATCACGAAAAACCCGGCGTGAAGCCGCCGAGCCTCGATGTCGATCCGAATCCGATCTGAGCGCATTCACGAGCTCGCGGCCTGCGTGCTGGCGTTTGCGATCACGATCACCTGCACGCACGTTGCGCGCGCAGGCGACGACTCATCGCTCGATCCGTATCGCGAACGATTCAAAGCAGGGCTCGAGCACTATCGCGCCGGCGAATACGACGCGGCCATCACGACCTGGGGCGCGATCTACAAAGCGCTCGGAGCTGCGCGCGGCTATCGCATCGCGTTCGACCTCGCGCGCGCTTACGAAGCGAATCGCGATTTGTCACACGCCGCAGAATTTTATTTGGCGTTCGTCGACCAGGTCGGAGTGCGCCGCGAATCCGGCGACGCGATCACGCCGTTCGTTGGCGGCGAAGAGAGCGGAGCCATCGCCAGGCTTCGCGAGCTCGACGCCAAGCAAGGACACATCGTCGTCGACGCCGGCGCACAGCCAGTCGACGTGAAAATCGACAATGCCGATCCTCGCCCCGCGGGCTTCGTCGCCTACGTCGAGCCCGGATCCCACACCATTACATTGAGCCCCGGCACGCCAGCATCGACCACGCGGCGGATCGAAGTTGCGGCAGGTGGCGTCTTCGAAATCGCACCCAGCTCGATGACCCCCGCAACGAGCGCGCTCGCACCCAGCCTCGCGCCGCTCGCACCCGAAGCCGCATTTCCAATCCGCAAAGTGTCGAACGAGATCATCACGCGTCACACCGAACACCCTATTTCACCGTGGATCGTGGGGGTGACTGGCGGCGCGGCGCTCGTCAGCATCATCGTGCCCGCCGCGGCGTATGTCTCGGCAACATCATTCCAAGCGTCGAATCATTTGAGCGCCGTAGAGAACGATCCGAGAAATGCGACGGTGCAATCCAGCTACGACAAACGCGTGAACACGTTCTACGGGACGCTCGCGATTCCGATCGTGCTCGGCGTCGCTACCGGTGCGCTCATGACGTGGTATTTCGCCGGAGCCAAAGATCACGAGGTGGTCGAAACCGGCGGCGTGACCGCGAGCGCATCACCCCACGGGGTGAGCGTCGGCTTCACGCAAAAATTCTGAGCCTCTGGACGCCTGCGCGCAGCTCGGATTTTTATGGGCGAGTCAGACCGCGCCTTTGTCGATGTGATACTTGCGCAAGTACGCGCGCACGTGATGTCGCTCCATTCCGCTTTGGCGGGCCATCTCGCTGACGTTGCCGTTGGAGCGTTTGGTGAGCGACGTGAAATAATCGCGCTCGAATGCCGACACCGCAGATCGTTTGGCCTCGCTGAACGCGGTTGCTGGTCCGGAGCCGCGCGGTGACTCGATCGGATCGCGAGCGAGCGTGAGCACGTCGTCGATGGCGCCCGGTATGTCGGCGAGCGTCGCCGCAACGGATGCCACGTTCACCAATTCCCGTATATTTCCCGGCCAATCGTGGGATCCCATGCGTTGCTCGATCCACGCGATGACCGCCGCAGCGTGCTCGGGATGACCGACCTTGCCGCAAATATCTTCGACGAGCAGGGGAAGATCCGAAAGGCGTTCACGAAGCGCCGGAAGCTCGACCCGCACTTGAGCGATTC
The DNA here is from genome assembly GCA_039937955.1 of Polyangiaceae bacterium. GTDB lineage: Bacteria > Myxococcota_A > Polyangia > Polyangiales > Polyangiaceae > JAICXU01. Next base: position 2,945 of record JBDTFL010000453.1, read on the forward strand.
GGAAAAACAAATCGCTTCGAAATCGTCCGGCGTTCATCTCCGCGCCGAGATCGCGACGGGTTGCTGCGAGAACGCGAACGTCGATCGGCTCGAACGTGGAGCCACCTACGCGTTTCACTTGCTTCTCGGCGAGCGCACGAAGCAGCTTCGGTTGCAGATCGATCGGCAGCTCACCGAGCTCGTCCAAAAATAACGTTCCACCGTCGGCTTCGGCGAGAGCGCCTTTGCGGCGTTCCGTTGCGCCCGTGAAAGATCCCTTTTCATGGCCAAAAAGAAGGCTTTCCGCGAGCGTTGGCGGAATCGATCCGCAATCGACGACGACGAACGGCTCTTTCGCGCGCGGACTTGCATCATGCACGCTTCTTGCGACGACCTCTTTTCCGGTTCCGGTTTCTCCCAAAATCAAAACCGATAGCGGCGTCTTCGCGACCTTCTCGAGCACCCCGAACACGCGACGCATTTTCGGCGAGCTGCCAACCAGCGGTCCGAACGCGTCGGAAAATCCGACGTCGACCTTTCGTTTCGCGCTGGGCTCGAGCACGAGCTTGGTAGAGCCGATGGTGATTTCGGTGGTCGTCGTCACCGCCGCCTCTTGAACGCGCAATGTGCCGACATACGTGCCGTTGGTGCTGCCGAGATCTTTCACCAAGATCCCTTCACTCACCGCACGAAGCTCGCAGTGCAGCGCGCTCACCTCAGGGTCGTCGATGACGACCTGCGCGCCGGAATCGCGTCCGATGACGACCGGATCGACGTCGACCGGCAGAGTTGTCCCATCACTTTTGCGGACGAGACCGCCTTGAACGAACCAATGAAAAACGCGCGCACGCGTAGCACCGTGGGCCATCGATTTCGTACGCTACACCCCTCCTCGAAAACCATCGCGACGAACGCGGATCACGACTCCGCAGTCCACCCGTGAACCACCGAGAGTCCACAGGGGCAAATTGCGCGCGCAGGGAAAATTACGGCAAATCAGCGTTCGCAACGAACGAATCACACGGCATGGAGCATGCGAAGAAGCTAGAACAAAGGCTCATCGGAACGCGCGTATGAACACCGCCAAAACCATTTTCGCTCTGATGATTTCTGCCGGCGCCGCCGCGTGCGCCATCAGCGGATGTGCGACGCACAACAACGAATCCGACGACTCCGTTGCGCTCGCCGAAGACGGCACCGACGCCAACGACGTCGAGTCGCAGAGCTCGGCGCTCACGGCATCGTTCACGTTGGCGTGCGGAGATTTTTCCGATCCCGAAGCATCGGTCACGGCATCGTCGGGCGTCGGAAGCTTCTTCACGCCACAGAGCTGCATCAGCACCGCACAAGATCCGTCGAGCTCGACGGTCACGTACACGCTCGGAGCAAATGGAATTCCGTGCGCGGGCCCGTGGGGTCTCGCTGGAATCACGGGGACCGTCGTCGTCGCCTACTCGAAGGCCGACAACGGGCTGAAGCTCGACGTCACCGGAAACGGGCTCGCATTCAACTCACGCCGGCCGAATCACGCCACCGCGAATTTGAAGGCGAGCGCAACGTTGACGACGCCTGCTGCTGGCGCGCGCGAAATGAATTGGGCGGGCTCGCTCACCGGAACCACCGCGCGCGGAAATGCGTTTTCGCGGACCGCGAATTGGGACACGACGTGGCGTGTCGGCGAGAGCTGCGTGTCGCTGAACGGATCGGCGGACGGCGACGTGGACGGCCGCGATCTCAAAACCACCGTCTCCAATTTTCAACGATGCCTCGGCATGTGTCCGGCATCAGGCGGCGAAATCAAAATCGACAGCTCGGCCGACGGCGAAGAAGTGAAGCTCGACTACAACGGCGGCAACGACGCCACCTTCACGGGCGTCACGGGCAAACAAACGAAAATCGATCTCGCCTGCGGGCTGTGAGATAAAATTAGAGAAAATTTAGTAGAGAATTTTGTGCCCGAATTATTTTGCTCGCTGGACGAATTGAGTCTTGGACGTCATTTCCTGCTCGCTCACTCGACGCGTGGAATGGCTTATTTTGTCGCGTGAAATGCCAGTCCAAAGTGACGGCCGCGTTTTAATCGGACTCCCGAGGGCGGGATTCCCTTCGGTCACAATTCGTCCAGCAAACAAGTCGACTCCAACTCCCCCTGAGCGAGCGTAGCGAGCGATTTGGGGGAGGTCGACGGCGCGGAGGTTTGCGAAGCAAACCGAGCACCGGCGGGTGGGGGCACCAAATTTTTTAAAAAAATCTTCTCTGATTCAGTGCGCGTGGGTGCCCGTCGTGTGCGCGCCGGCTTCGACCGGCTCTTCGAAAATCTTGAGCGGCTCCAAGTTCGCGAGCACCTCCGGACGAACGCCGACGCCGCGATCACTGAAGTACAAATCGTTTTCTTGAAGCTCCGCGCGTTGCTGCGCGATGAAGAGGATCGGCCCGCCGGCCTTCGTGTAGCCGAGCTGCACGAGCGTGCCTTTCGGCCATGATCCGCCCTCGAACGTGAGATCTTTGCGGAGCGAATAAAAACCCTCCGAAGGCAAACGCACCAAGCTGTCGGCCCACGTGAGCCCGCGGAACGGCAGGCCGGCGCCGTGGAAATGCCAGCGGTTCATGATGTTGTGCTCCGGAATGATCACCACTGGAAGACCCGAGTCCGAGTGATTGTGAAAATAAACGAGCGCGCCGGTCGGCACCTCGTTCTCATTTTCCGGAAGCGGCTTCGTCGTTCGATAGAGACCGCAATTGGGGAGAAGGCTTTTGATCTGTGCCATTTGGAGCCCGAAACTTCGGCGCCCGAGGCCTTCTCGTCAAGTGGAGATTTCGATGATCTTTCGCTTCACGACGTCACAGACGCGTTCGCGAGCTAGCTAACGATCTTTGTTACCGGGGCCGGAGTCGTCGGACGGCGCCGCGAGATTTTTTTCAGTGTCGCGTTCGAGACCGGACTCGACTTCGGGTCGCTTCTCGCCGTCGCCGCGCGGAACGAGAAGCGCCACGGGAATTTCGCCGGTGCTGGTCGGAGAAAAGAACTCGAGCCCCACCACGACGCCGTCATGCTCTTCCTGCACCCAGACCACGCGAGCCTTGCGCGTGAGCTGGGATGTGCCGACCTCACCGATCGTCACCTCGTATTCGACGCCCGCCAAAATGCGCTCTTCCAAAATCGCGCGAACGCCGCTGCGGCTCATGTTGAGCGCCCAGCCCGTCGTGACCACCGCACCTGCGCTGCCATCTTTCAGTGCGCAAACCGTGATTTTTTCGGAGACGCCGCGTCGAGCGTCCGTGCGACGCGTCCGAGCAGCCGGGCCCGTTTGCCCCGTTTGCCCCTCGGCGAACTGATCTTGCCCAACGTTCGGTGCCGTCACTGAAGACGAAACACCTTGCTCAGGCGTGGCGTTCCCTTTCTTTTCCACGTTCGCATCATAGCAGTCTCCCTCCGGCGCGCTGAATTTCCGGCCGTTCAGGTGAGGTGGCTTGACGTATCGGTCGCGATCCGGTTGATAATGCTTACGTTCGACGCAGTGGGGGGAACGCTGCTGGTTCGCAAGCTCAACCTCTCTCATCTATCGTTGGCCCAAAGTGTCCCCCCAAGAGCTCAAAAAAGCGCTGGTTTCCGCAGGATTTGAGGTCTACCGGACCAAGTCCGACGAGATCATGCTGGCTGATCGCGTTCGCGACAACCTGATCCTCGATTCGGGGGTCCGCGTCAGCGCGAACGAAGCGAACGAGATACGCGTCAATCTCGTGATGGGGATCCGCCATACGCAATATCCCGGCGAAAATGAGCAGGCGCTGTTCGAGCGGGTTCGTCGCTTGGCTGGCCCGCTGCTCGAGGTCGGATTTGCGGAGATGGGAACAGGGCAGTCGCCTGTAATCGACCCGTCCGACGCGACCAAAACGCTCGATATCTTTTTCGATGTGACCTTCGGAAAAAATGAGGCGACCTTCGACGCCGCGTTGCCGGCGCTCCGAGTGGCGCTCGAGATCGCAAAAACCGCCGAATCGCGGCATTAGTCACTGGGTCAGCTAGGGCTCGCTAAACGCACGAAAAGCGTGCTAATTGGCGCCCAACAACATGCTCTCCCTGTTTCGTCAGCGCGGTCTGACCTCCATAATCTACGGCGCGATCATCGTCGCCATGATTGCGGTCTTCGTGATTCAGTTCCGCCCGAACTCCGGTGAAAAAACCGCGTCGATCAACGAATCGTGTGCCGCCACCGTTCGCGGACGCTGCATCGACCCGAAAGAGCAGCGCGCGGCGTATCGGCTTTTGATCCCGCGCGATCAGCAGGGTAATTTGCTGACTGGCCGCGCCAAGTCGATGGGGCTCATCAAGATCGCCACCGACGGTTTGGTGGATCGCGAGCTCCTCTGCGCAGAAGCAGATCGCATCGGCGTCACCGTGAGCGACGACGAGGTCAGCGACGAAATCATCCACGGTTTCATCCACGTGAGCGTCCCCGCGGATCGTCCGGATATGGCCGCATCGCTGCGCGTTGGTGATGGCCGGCTCTACGTCGGCTTCAAAGATCCGAAGACGAAAGAGTTCGATGTCAAAGTCTACGAACGAACGATTCGCAACTTGGTAGGCCGTTCGCCGACCGAGTTTCGCGAAGGACAGGCGCGCGAGCTTCTCGCCTCGAAGATGCGCGACATCGTGCGATCACCCGTGCGCGTGAGTGAAGGCGAAGCGCTCGACAACTACATCAACGAAAAGAGCTCGGCACGGCTCTCGTACGTTTCGGTGAGCGCGCTGTACGTCCAAAAATACGCGACGCCCGCTGCAGAAGCCGACGTCGACAAATGGGCGGCCGACAAAGAGCACGAGAAGAAGATCGACGAGCTCGTTGCACAGCGCAGCTCGGCCGCAGAGCCGAAGCTGAATCACGTTCGACACAT
>JBDTFL010000454.1:0-2771 GCA_039937955.1 Polyangiaceae bacterium
CTCTGCCTGGACCTCGAAAAGCTCGAGGACCCGCATCGCGTCGCTGGAGGAGGCCACCACCCGGAGCGCGCCATCAGGCCCTGCGACCATCAGCCCCGCGGCAGCCACGTCGAGCACGTCCACACTGCGGTCAGCGACCAGCGTCAGCAGGTCGACCAAGTCGAACTCGCCGACGAGCGTGTCCGCGATTCCAGTCGGAACGCGCGCGGCATGATCGGCGTCGATTTCCGAAACGAGCTGCGGTTTTGCGACCGGGAGCGAGCTGCCGACTTTTCCGCCGCTCTTCTTTCGGCTTATTTCCTCGACGATCGTGTTCCATGCGCCGCATTGGCCGCAGCGCCCGACCCACTTGGGTGTGACGGCGGCGCAGGCTTGGCAAACGAATTGAATAACGTCTTTCGCCATCTCAGCTTCCGCGCAATGACGCGAGATAACGCTTCATGATCCGAAAGCCGTCGTGAACGAGCGCGAGTGAGGTCGACTCGTTCTTTTGATGCGCTTGCGCATTTTCGCCAGGCCCGAAATTCACGGCGGCGACTCCGACTTGAGCGAAGCGCGCGACGTCGGTCCACGCTTGCTTCGGCTCCACGCCGACGACGCCGCAGTCGATCAATTTTTTGATCAGCGGGTGCTCTACATTCGGTGGGGCCGGCGGGCTGCGGTCGATGATTTCGACGTGCGCACGGCCCGCGACGAGCTCACGCAAACGTTGCTCGGCCTGCTCGATCGTGGTGTCCGGCGTGAACCGATGATTTATATTCAAAAGAAATTTGTCGGGTACTACGTTGCGACCGCGGCCGCCGTCTTTCGCCTGCGTGACGGTGAACACGCTCTTGTACGTGTAGCCGTCGATGACGTGATCTTCCGGACGCAGCGCACCGAGCTCCGCCATGAAATGTGCGGCCTTCGTGATCGCGTTCTCGGCCTCCCAAGGCCGCGCAGAATGGCCGGTTTTCCCTTCGAACGTGACCGTTGCGTGGAGGCTTCCGTTGCATCCCAAATGCACGCGATTGTCGGAAGGCTCGAGGCAGATCGCAAGGTCGTGATGTTTGAGCTCTGGATCTTTTTCCAGCACCTCACCGAGCTCGTTTTCGGTGAAGGGTCCTTCTTCTTTTGAATAGAAAACAAGGGTGAGATCGAAGTCGAGCATCGCCAACATCGTCTCGGCGACGGCGATCATCACGCTGAGCCCGCTCTTCATGTCGGCCGCGCCGGATCCGAAGCAGCGCCCGTCGTCCAAACGCGGCAGGCCGTTCTCGGTGCGCACGGTGTCCAGGTGCCCGACGAGCGCGATCTTCGGGCGGCCCGGCTCTTTCATGCGCGTGAGCGGAACGACGATCGAATTGTTGTAACGACGAACTGGCGCCGCGAGACGCAGCTTGAGCATTCGCTCTTCGACCGCATCGCAGATTTCTTTTTCGTCGCCGATGGGCGACGCAATCGCGCAGAGCCAGAGAAGAGTTTCGTCGAGCGCGCGATCGAAAATGTCAGACGGGGACGTTGAAGTCGCGGAGTGCTGCATTGAGGCTCACCTTTCGGTCTGTGCTCTGAGTTCTTTTGCCGATGATGAGAGCGCACGGAACACCGTATTTTCCAGCGGGAAATTGCTTTTCACGAACGCCGGGGATCACGACCGAGCGCGGCGGAACGATGCCGCGATGCTCGACGGGCTCGGGACCCGACACGTCGATGATGACGGTTGATGCGGTGAGCGCGACGCCGGTTCCGATGACGGATTCTTCGCAGACGCGAACGCCCTCCACGATGACCCCGCGCGATCCGATGAAGCAGCCGTCCTCGATGATGACGGGTTGTGCTCCCGGAGGCTCGAGCACGCCGCCGATTCCGACGCCGCCCGACAAGTGACAGTCTTTTCCGATTTGCGCGCACGAGCCGACCGTCGCCCACGTGTCGATCATCGTGTTTGCGCCGACGTAGGCGCCGATGTTCACGTAGCCGGGCATGACGATCGCGCCGCGTTCGAGAAATGCGCCGTAACGAACGACGCCCGGTGGAACGACGCGCACACCCGCCGCTTCGAGATGTTTTTTGAGCGGGATCTTGTCGTAAAATTCGAACGGCCCGACTTCGATTCGCTCCATCTTTCGGATCGCGAAAAAGAGGAGGATTGCTTGTTTGAGCCAAGCGTTCACGGTCCACTCACCGCCTGGATTTTCCGGCGGATTGGCGACGCGAAGCGCGCCTTCGTCGAGCGAGTGCATTGCCATTCCGATGGCATTGCGATGAACCTCGCTGGTTAGCAAAGAACGATCGACGAACGCCTCTTCGATGGACGGACGAATGTTCGCAGGCATCGTCGAACGCATGACGACCAACCTACTATGTCGGGATCTAAGCCGTCGGCGAGACTTCGGAAGCCGCGAAGAAATAGGCGATTTCGTTCTTGGCGTTCTCGAGTGAGTCCGAGCCGTGGACGGCATTTTCGCCGACATTGCCGCCGAACAATTTGCGAATGGTGCCGGCGTCGGCCTTCGCCGGGTCGGTTGCGCCCATCACTTTGCGATAAGCCGCAACCGCGTCGTCTTTCTCGAGAACCGCGATCACGACCGATGAGCGCGTCATGAACTCGACGAGCTCGCCGAAGAACGGACGCGCCTTGTGGACCGCGTAAAATCCTTCCGCGATCGCTTTCGGAAAGTGCGTTTTTTTGAGAGCTTTGATTTCGAATCCGGACTCTTCGAGGAGCGCGAGAATTGCGCCCGCTTTACGTTTTTCGTTTGCGTCCGGTTTGATGATGCAGAGGGTTCGTT
>JBDTFL010000455.1:0-7757 GCA_039937955.1 Polyangiaceae bacterium
ACACGTCGAACGGCTGCGAATTTTATTCGAGCGAGGTCGACATCACCGCCGAAGCAAAAGGTGCGTGCTTTGCCGTCTTCATCGTCAATCAGTGGAAAACCGGCGAGCCAGCCAAAATACAGGTGGATCGTGCAGGCACGATCCTCCCGGTCGAACAGTTCACGCGCATTCCGAGCGGCACGGGTCAGAGCATCACCTACTCGCCTTTCAACGCAGCGACCGGCTTGCCGCAAAACGAAATTGCGATTTTGTTTTTGTCGCGTGATCCGAATGCGGGTGGCGGCGATCCGTCATCACCAGGCGCGCTTGCCGCGTGTCCGCCAGGAATCACGCCGGCCATCGTCGGCGACGCATCGATTACCGGAACGGGCACCGGCAACGCATTCCACATCAAGACGAACGTTCCCGTCGTCGGGTATCAAATTCTTCCGTACGGCGGCGGGCGCGCGCGTGTCACGGCAGCGACGCTTTTGTTGCCGACGAATGTTTGGGGAACGAACTACATCGCAGCGAACGCGTACGCGGCGTCGACCGTTGGAGGCTCGGCGCCGACGATGGCGATCCTCGCGCAAGCCGACAACACTCACGTCACTATCAATCCGGTTGCGAGCCTGATCGCGGGCGGCGGTCTCGCTGGAAGCGCGGCAAATACGCCGGTTTCGTACATTCTCGACAAAGGCGAGTACCTGCAATTCACACAGAACGACGAGCTCACCGGGAGCCCCATCCAGTCCGACAATCCAATCGCCGTCATCGGAGGACAGACGCTGATGGACGTTCCGGTGACGCGCAACCAACGAGCCGACGGCGCGGAGCAGATGCTTCCACCAGTGCAAGCACTCGGAAACGAATATGTCGGTGTTCGTTATCGCAGTCGAACGCCAAACAGCGATCCTGGAAATCCGGAATCGGTTCCGTGGCGCATCGTCGGTGCAGTCGACGGCACCACGCTGACGTTCGATCCGCCCATCGTCGGCGCGCCTATGGTCGTGAATTCGAAATCGTTCGTCGAGTTCAACGCTCCCGGACCATTCGTGGTCACGAGCCAAGATTCGAATCATCCATTTTATTTCGCGCAGTACATGACCGGCGGCGACCCATTCGGAAAAGATTCGAGCGGCCTCGGCGGCGAAGGCGATCCGGAGTTCGTGAACGTGATCACTCCCAGCCAGTATTTGCCGCGTTACACGTTCTTCACCGACCCGACGTACCCGGAGACGAACCTCGTAGTCACACGCGTGAAGGACCCGACGCTCGGATTCCCGGACGTCTCACTCGACTGTGCGGGCACGCTGTCCGGATGGACCAACATCGGATCCAGCGGAAAATACCAGTTCACGCGCACCGATCTGTCGGTCAACAATTTCCAAGGCGTCGGTGGTTGCAACAACGGCGTGCACACGATGGTCGCATCGTTCCCCGGATCTCCAGCGTCACCCGTACCGTTCTTCGGTCTCACGGTTTGGGGTTGGGGCAGCCTGCGAACGTTGCCGATTCCGGATGATCCCGGCACCGAAACGAATCCCGCATTCACGCGTTGGGTGAGCTACGCCTACCCCGCCGGCGCGAACATCACGCAGCTGAACTCCGTTGTAGTCTCTGCGCACTGAGCTGGACGCGACCAAGCCTGGTCGAACTATTGTGGACGCGACCAAGCCTGGTCGCTACTGAGAGACCAATGAGCGAACGCGATCAAGCAGGACGTCACTTCTTGGTGACGGGTGCGAACACGGGAATTGGTCGGGTGACTGCGGTGGAGCTCGCGAAACGCGGCGCGCACGTGCTGCTCGGTTGTCGCTCCGAAGAAAAAACGAAACCGGTCATCGAAGAGATCGTGAACGCCGGCGGCGTCGCGGATTTTTTGCCGCTCGACCTCGCGGATTTTTCGTCGATTCGGAAGGCCGCAAAGGTCGTCCTCGATCGCGATGAGCCGCTCGACGTTTTGATCAACAACGCAGGCCTCGCAGGTTTGCGAGGTCTCACCAAAGACGGCTTCGAGCTCACCATCGGCACCAATCATCTCGGACACTTTTTGCTGACGACGTTGCTGTTGCCGAAGCTCCGCAACGCGAAAAAACCGCGCATCGTGAACGTAGCGAGCAAAGCGCATTACGACGCCAAAGAGCTTGATTTCAGCCAGTTTCGCGTTTCCACGAAGACCATGACTGGCGTACCCGAGTATGGGGTCAGCAAGCTCTGCAACATCCTTTTCACGAAATCTTTGGCTACCGGAAAAGCCGGCGGCGACATCAAAAGCTATTCGCTTCATCCTGGCGTCGTGGCGAGCGACGCGTGGCGACAGATGCCGTGGCCCATTCGTCCGCTCATCAAGATGTTCATGATCTCGAACGAAGAAGGCGCGAAGACATCATTGTATTGTGCAACCTCTCCCGAGGTCGAAGACTTGAGCGGCGAGTACTTCGACGAGTGCGCGGTGAAGAAGCCGAGCAAGCTCGCGCTCGACGCAGGCCTCGCTGACGAGCTCTGGAAGAAGAGCGAGGAGTGGGTGAACGCCTCGTGAATCACGAGGCGCGCCCTGGTCAGAATCGTCAGACGTAACGAAGCTACTTCTTCAGCGCACTCGAAAGAAAAGCGACAGCGTCGCCGAGAAATTCTTCGCTCATGTTGAGATCCGGATCCGAATAGTCCGCCATGCTTCCGGTTTTCGTCGGAGCAAAAAGGTGACTCAGCTCGGGGTAGGTCTTTGCTTGCACCCGCTTGTTTCCCGCTTTTTGTAGGGCTTTCAGCAACGCGTCGACGTCTTCCGGCGGTACTTGCTCGTCTTTGCCACCTTGCGCGAGATAAACGGGCACTGTAGCCGCCGGCGCGCACCCAGCCATGGACAGGGCGACAGCCAAGGTCAGACGAAATCGATTCGCCGCGATGTTGTGCATGACTCCTCCGTTGAACGTGAATCGTCAGATGTCGGTCATGAACGCGGTCAAAATGTAGTCGGCGGCGAAGATCGCGACGATGCTCGCGACGACGGCTTTTGCAGTGGCCTCACCGACGCCGCGTGCGCCGCCCGATGCGTGGAAGCCTTTTTTGCAGCAGATGACGCTGACGATGAGCCCGAACACGGCGCTTTTGACTTCCATCATGGTGAGATCGCTCGTCTGCACGAGGTTCTGAATGCGATCGTAGAAAATGCCGGGGTCGATGTTCTGCCAGAGCACCGCGACGATGTACGCGCCGACCATTCCGGCGAGCGCGAAGATTATGGCGAGCAGCGGCAACATGAGCACCGTGGCGACGACGCGCGGAACCACCAAATACTGAACCGGCGAAACGCCCATCGTCGTGATGGCGTCGATCTGCTCGGTGACGCGCATGTTGCCGAGCTCGCTCGCCATCGTGCTGCCTGCGCGTGCGGTGACGACGACCGATGCGAGCACCGGTGAGAGCTCACGCGCGAGCGCCAAAGCAACGACACCTCCCACCATACCCTCGGCAGAAAATTGACGGAACGCTACAACGGAGCTGACGGTGAACGCCATGCCGGTGAAGAGCCCGACGAGCGCGACGATGAACGTGGATCCAGCGCCGATGAAATCGAGCGCGATCAGATATTGCGCGAATCGAAACGGTGGACGAAAAATCCACGGAATGGCCTGAGCGGCGAGCATCGACGTGGAGCCGAGATCGTCGAGCAACCCGACCAGCGGAGCGAACGCGCGCTCGATAAATCCCGGCGATTCGTCATGTTCGGTTGCGTCGGCCACGGCGCGCGGACTCTAGCATGGCGAGTCATTCCGCTCGTGCGCCTTAATAGGCCCAGTTGCGGCGAATCCCGGTGCAGACGAGAGATCTCGACCTCGTCGCGGATGAGCGCGTGAACGCCGTCGTCGACTTTCGCGTCTAGCTAAGGCTCTCGATAGAAGCGCGGGACGCGGCGCGAGATCGAGGTGAGCACTTCCCACGCGATCGTTCCCACGTGTGCTGCGATCTCTTCTGCGCTGATCGCATCTTTGCCGAGCACACCTTCTTGTGCGCCGAGCACGACCGCTTCGTCGCGCACGCTGACGCCGGGAAGATCGGTGACGTCGATCATCGCCATGTCCATCGACACCGCGCCTACGATGGGTGCGCGTTTTCCGCGAACGAGCACGTGGCCTTTGTTCGAAAGTGCGCGCGACAAACCGTCGGCGTAGCCCATGGGAATGGTCGCGATGATGGATTTGCGCGGCGCCGTCCAAATCCCGCCGTAGCCTATTTTTTCCCCGGATTCGACGGTTCGGAGCGCGGCGACCTCAGTGCGCACGCGCATCGTCAAATGGAGATCGGTGCTTTCGTTTTCGGATTTTTCGATCGCGACCGGAGCCACGCCGAAGATCGCGACGCCCGGACGAACTGCGTCGAGACGCGCCTGCTTGCGAAGCACTGCCGCGCTGTTTGCCGCATGACGAATCGTCGGAACGATTCCGATTTGCGCGAGCTGCTTCGTCGCTTCGTCGAACCGCGACATTTGATGATTCATCTCTTCGGGCGAGAGCGCGTCTGCCTCCGCGAGGTGAGTCATGAGGCCGACGACGTTCACTTCTTTGGTGTCAGCGAGCTTCTGTCCGAACGCGGCGAGCTCGCTCATGCGCACACCGAGGCGCGCCATGCCGGTGTCGACTTTGAGATGCACGTCGATGGGACCGGGAACCGCGCCGCTCTTCACCAAACGCGCAAACGCTTCAATTTGCGAGCGATCGTAGACTACCGGAGTGAGCTGACGCGCGACGAGCTCGGCCGACGCCGCGCCGTAATAACCGCCCATCACCAATATGGGCGCGCGAATTCCGGCCTCACGAAGCTCGATGCCCTCTTCCAAAAGCGCGACGCAAAATCCGTTCGCCCCTGCGCGCTCGAGCGTGCGCGCAACTGCGGGCGCGCCGTGTCCGTAACCATCCGCTTTGAGCACCGCCCAAACTTTTGCGCCCTCGGCGTGACGCTGCACGATGCGCAAGTTGTGACGAAGCGCGGCTAAATTCACCTCCGCACGCGTGGGCCGAACCGCATCACCCGGCGCCGCGCGACGCGGACGCATCACGCGATCGATCGACGTCGATGACGAAGGTGCAGGCGGTGGCGGCGGCGGATCGAAGCTCTCCAATGTCATCTCCTCTTCCTATACAGAACGCTCGGCCGCAACCGTAGATTTCAGCTTTTTTTCCGAGAAGTGCGAGCGGCTCAGACCGCGCTCGCGGACGGCGGCGGAGTCTCGGTTTGCGCTTCGATCTCGCGCGCGCGTTCATGTGCAAACTGCATGCGGTACAGACGTGCGTAAACGCCGCCTTTTTCCAACAATTCATCGTGCGAGCCGCATTCGACGACGCGACCTTTGTGAAACACGACGATGCGATCGACGGCTTTGATGGTGGAAAGGCGATGCGCGATGACGATCGCGGTGCGCTCTTGCATAACGGCGTCGAGCGCGATTTGCAGTCGTGCTTCGGTGTCGGAGTCCACGCTCGCGGTGGCCTCGTCGAGAATCAAAATCGGTGAGTCGCGATAGAGCGCACGCGCGAAGGCCAGCAGCTGCCTTTCACCGGCGCTGAAGTTTGCACCGCGCTCGTCGACGCGTGCGTCGAGCCAGCCGTCACCTGCCTCGTTGATGTTGCTGTCGTCGGCGCCGCGCTTTTTGAAGATTTCGAGCGCGCCGATTTTCGCGATGGCGGCCGCGGCTTTCGCGCGATCCGGAACATCGTCGCTCATTGCAACGTTGGTCAGCACCGTTCCACTGAAAAGAAAAACATCCTGCGGAACGACCGAGAAGCGTTCGCGCAACAGCTGGCGATCGTACTCTTTGACGTTCTTGCCGAAGACGCGAACCTCACCTTGCTCGACCTCGTAAAGACGCAGTAAAAGACTGGAAACGGTGGTCTTGCCGGCACCCGTAGCACCGACCAAAGCGATCTTCTCTCCGGGCTTGGCGGAGAACGAAACGTCCTTCAGCACGGGCACGCCAGGTTTATACTCAAACGAAACATTGGCGAACGCGATGGCTTCGTTGCCGGTGGTTTCGATCGGCTTGGTGTCCTTTGCGGCGACGGGAACGTCGACTTCTTTTTCGTCGAGCAACTGAAAGATGCGCTCGGCGCCGGCCATCGCAGATTGCAAGATCGTGTAGCGCTGCGAGAGCAAGCTCACCGGCTCGAAGAACTGTTTGATGTATTGCGTGAACGTGACGACGAGCGGAAACGTCACGGCGTGCGTGCCCACGCGATTGAGGCCGGCCCACCACAAGACGCTGGCGATGCAAACGATGCCGACCATTTCGATCGCGGCGTCGAGCAATGCTTCCCACGTGATGGATTTCACGTTGGCGTCGCGATACGCGAGGTTGATGTCGTCGAACTCGTGCGCGGCCGACTCCTCTTGTGCGTAGGCCTGAACCACCGCGATGCCGCTCACCTGCTCGTTCAAAAAAGCGTTCAAACGTGCTGTTTTCGTGCGGATATCGCGATAGGCCTCGCGCGACCGTTTGCGCACGAAGTTCACGATGAGGCCGACCACCGGCAGCGCGGCAAACGCGATCATCGACATGCGCCAGTCGAGAATCACCATCATGACGACGATGCCGAAGAGCGTCGCGAAGTCGCCGATGGCGTTCAAGACTCCGGACGCGAAGAGCTCACCTACCGCGTCGACGTCGTTCGTGGCGCGCGTGACGAGACGACCGACCGGCGTTCTGTCGAAGAAGCGCAGCTGCAATTTTTGGAAGAAGAGAAAAATGTGCTCGCGCAAATCGGCCATCGCGCGGGCGCCGACCAGCTGCATCGAATACATCTGCGCGAACTGAAGAGCCTGCGCCGTGACGATGACGAGGCCCAAAAACAAACCGTCACGCAAGAGTGCGCTGCCATCTTTCGCGTCGGCTTTGCGCACGACGTCGCCCATCACCAGAGGCCTGAGCAAATTCAGACCGGTGGTTGCAAACAACGTCAGTAGGGAAATCGTCAGGTATTTCGCGTGCGGCTTCACGAACGGGATCAGCCGTTTCACGAGGCGCGTGTCGTACGCTTTGCCGATCGCGCCTTCTTCGTGAAACGCGCGGAGCTTCGCTTCGGCCCGTGTCGTCTTCTTTTCGGGCTGCGGTTTTTTCAAGCAGCACCTGCTTCGTTTGCGCGCGGAGGATTGCTCGGAACCGACTCGGCTTCCATCTCTGCGAGCTCACGTGCCATGCGCTGCTCTTCCGCGAATGCCGCATAGAGGCCGCGCGCGGCAATGAGCTCGTCGTGCGTTCCACGTTCGAGCACGCGTCCTTGGTCGAGCACGATCACGTAATCGCAACGCGCTGCTGCCGCGATTCGATGCGTGATCAAAACGATGGTGCGTTTTTCGGCCTGTCGCTCGATCGACTTCAAAATAGCGGCTTCGGTCTTCGCATCGACCGCGGAGAGTGGGTCGTCCAAGATCAAAATCTTCGGCTCCCACGCGAGCGCGCGCGCCAAAGCGATGCGTTGTTTTTGTCCGCCCGAAAGCTGAACGCCTCGCTCACCGACGACGGTATCGAACTGCTCCGGCAAACCGAGCGCCTCTTCCAGAACCTGCGCTTCGCGTGCGGCGTCGCGAATGATGTTCGCGCCCACTTCCGATTCGGTGTCGGGCAACGCGTAGCCGATGTTGCGCGATACAGTCGTCGAAAATAGAAATGCATCTTGTTGCGCGTAGCCGAGCGCCCGACGCACGAACGAAAGCGGAACGTCACACACGTCGACGTCGTCGATGAACACGCTCTTTTTCGGCGTTGGAAGCAGACGCGCGAGCAG
>JBDTFL010000456.1:0-4132 GCA_039937955.1 Polyangiaceae bacterium
CCCCGGGCGGCGTCCAACTTTCTGCAACGAGCGCCGACGGTCGCCACACCACTCGCCTGCTCACGCGTGTCACTGCATTGACTCCTACGGCGCTCGGCATCGTTGCATCGTTGCCACCCGATTCGAATCCAGCGTCGCAAACGCCGACACCCGACGAAAAACTCGCGCCTCGCAACGAGTCGGCCATCGTCGATGGCGCGCCGTCGAAGCAGTCGACGGATCCAACGCCTCAAATTTGGTTGGGTGCGGCTACGGGCGTGCGCATCGCAGCACCGACCTTGCTCGGCATGTTGGATATCGAAGGGCGCATGGGCTTCGAAGCCGGACGTTGGCTCGTCGTCGCTTCGTTTCGATACGGAACGAGTCTCGGCGAGTCCGGCGTCTCGACCGACGACAGCTATTACGAGCTCGTCGGCGCATTGGGTGTGGGTCGACGATTTTCGGTGGGCTCTTCGGTTCTCGATGTCGTGATCTTACCGGCGCTCGCGCGCGCGAGCCTCGACTACAACGACGATGACGATGGACCCTCCGCTGGACCACGCACCGAGGCTCGCGTGGGCACGTCCTTTTGCTGGTGGACAGCTTTCGGAGACGGATCGCGCATCAACCTCACCGCCGACACGGACGTCGCACCGTACGGATTTTTCCGTGGCGTACGCACGGCGGTGAGCGAGCCGCCGATGCCGGTGTGGACGATCGGTCTTCGACTCGGTGCGTCTGGGAGGATCTTGTGAGCGTCGAGCAACGCTGGCGTCGCACGCACGATCGCAGCGACGACCTCTTGCTCGCGGCGATTGCGGCGGGTGATTTGGGCGCGCTCGGCGAGCTCTACGATCGCTACGCGCACGACGTTTGGCGTGCCACGTATCGCATGCACGGAAACGGCGCAGACGCAGAAGACATCGTGCACCACGTCTTCATGAAGCTTCCGCAGATCGCAAAATCGTACGACGGACGACCGAACGCGCGACCGTGGCTGATCGGAATTGCAGCACGAATCACGCTTCGTCATCGTCGTAGCCTCGGCCGACTCGCACGGGTGATCACCGCGTTTGCGACGATGTCACCGACCTCACGCGAGCTGAATCCGGAGCGAGAGACCGCCGGCAAACAAGAGCTCAACGCAGTAGATGCAGCCATTCGCGCGCTGTCCGCGAAAAAGCGAATCGTGCTCACGCTGATCGAGCTGGAAGGTTTGACCAGTGACGAGGTCGCGCGCGCTCTCTCGATTCCGCCCGCGACGGTGCGCACCCGGTTGCATCACGCGCGACGCGAGATCCACGCGGCAATCGAAGCAAAGAAGGAAACGGAGGGGGCATGAGCGAAGCCAACTGTGATCGCCGATGGGAGCTCGACGCGTTACGAGAAGGACGCTTGGGTCCCAAGGACGCCGATGCGTTCGATCGCCATGCTCGCGCTTGCGACATTTGCCACGCGGCTCGCGCGGAAGCCGACCAGGTCGACGCGTGGCTGAAACGAGCATCGTCGATCGAGCCATCGAGCATCGAGCTGCGTCGTTTGCGCATGCGCGTGCTGCGCTCGGCGGGGATGGACCACGTCGGACACGATCGCCTTTGGCGTCTTGCGTTCGCGGCGGCGGCGCTTATCGCGGTCAGTAGCGGCTTTGCGATCGCACATCACACGAGAAACGCCACGGCCGTTGTGATCGCGCCTTCGTCCCCGTCAACTTCGTCGTCGATCGCCGCAGTCCCCGCTCCGGATTTCATTGCGACCGTCATCGCCGAAGACGGCGCGCGGTGGAGCCAAGCGCGCGACGGTTCGGTCGAGCGCGTGCACGTCGACGAAGGCACGTTGCATGTTCGAGTACGACCTCATGGATCGGAGGAGCAGGTCATCGTCGCGCTTCCCGATTGTACAATCGAAGATCGCGGAACGACATTCGACGTCGAGACTCACGGCGGCCACACGAAGCGCGTCTCGGTGAGCGAAGGGCTAGTCGTGATCCACTTCGTCGGAGCGAGCGACGTCCTCGTGAACGCCGGCGCGACGTGGCCCGCCCCGCCACCCGCCCTCGTCGCGAAAAGTGCCGCGGCGCAAGTTGCTGCAACGGCCACCGCAAGCGATGACGGATCGACGCAATATGGGTCCGCGGTCGCGCTGCTTCGCGATCGAAAATTTGCGCCGGCTGCCGCTGCTTTTGCGCGCTATCTCGCCGATCACCCGCACGAGCCCGACGCCGAGGACGCTTCGTATCTCGAAGCCGTCGCGCTCGCGCAATCCGGAGATGCGCACGGCGCGCTGATCGCCGCTGAAAAGCACCTTTCGCTCTATCCCGGATCTTTCCACCGAAAAGAAGCGTCACTGCTCATCGCCCGCATTGCGCGCGATCAAGGCGACTGCGCGAAGGCGCGAAAAGCCCTCGCGCCATGGCTCGGCGACCATGCCGACCCTGAAGCTACTGCGACGATTCGCGCCTGCTCCGATCCTTAGCTCCTTTTTTTTGGAAATGAACGAACGCGAGTGGTCGGGGAAGAGGGTCAGACACACCTTCCTTTTCGGAGAGAGCTCGCTCATGAAACGTTTCGATTTGCGCAGGTTCAGTGCGTGGCTGATTTTGGCAGCTACGGCTCTGGCGTGCGGCGCATCGGGCGATAGTGGATCCGCAGCATCACCGAGCGGCGACGTGGAGGACGACGACGCCGATGGAATTCCCGCGTTCGCCAAGGGGTTCGGCGCCAAGTTTCCTTTGGTGTGGGATTCGGAGAAATCGATCGCCGCGAAATGGCAGCCGAAGAGCATGCCGACGACGTTCATCATCGACCGCAGCGGCATCGTGCGATTCGTTCATTTCGGATTTCACGACGGCGAGGACGCGTTGATCGAACAAGAGGTCAAAAGTCTCCTCTGATGAGGTCGTGCTCCCTTCTCGCGCTGCGATTGCTGGTGGCGACATTCATTGCGTCGCTGCTCACCGCTTGCGCAAACATCGCGCCTTACGAACGCGGGGCTCTCGCGCATCCGACCATGACGACGGCGGATCCGACCGGACCCGGTGAAGCTCACGCACGCGACGTCCAAGAAGGCGCCATCGGTGGCGGATTTTCGGCGGGCGGCGGCTGCGGATGCAATTGAAGCCATTTTTAGCAGTGTTCGTGATGTGTATGTTCTCGGTGGCGCGCACGGCATTCGCACAGTCGCCCGACGTCGTGCCCACTGCGCCGGCAACGCTGCAAACCGATCCGGCATCTGCACCGACATCATCGAGCAACAAATCGAACATCGACGTCAAAGCATCGAGCGAGCTCTCGACGTACGCGGACACTGATCACGTCTTCGTCCAAACGCCGTCGATCGCCGGCGCAGTCTCGAATCCGGTTGCAGGTTGGAGCGCGGACGCGAGTTACCTCGTCGACGTCGTCTCCGCCGCGTCGGTCGACATCGTCTCCACGGCATCGCGTCGGTGGGAGGAGGTCCGCCAAGCCGGCACCCTGAACGCCGCGTACAAACCGCGCTCGATCGGCGTGTCTGGATCGGCGAACGTGTCGAGCGAACCGGACTACCTTTCGTGGACGGCCGGCGGCGCCGTCACACAAGATCTCTTCAACAAAAACTTCACCTGGCTCTTCGGTTTTTACCACACGCACGACATCGCCGGACGCACCGGCACCCCGTTCTCCGTGTTCTCGCACTCCATCAATCGCGAGGCATTCAAAGCCGGCGGAACGTTGGTTCTCGGTCGTCGCACCATCGGATCGTTCGTCGGCGATGTCATCGTCGAGAACGGCGATCAGTCGAAGCCCTATCGTTACATTCCTCTTTTTGCGCAAGGCACCAACGTTCCTCTCGGCGCGTCGCTCGAAGAGGTGAACAGCGTCCGAACGTCGGCGCGCCCGCTCGAGCAGCTTCCACTCTCGCGTGATCGTTTCGCGGGAACGTTCTTCATCGCGCATCGCTTCTCCGGATCGACCATCCGCGCCGACGAACGCCTCTACATCGACACCTGGGCACTGAAGGCAACGTCCACCGACGCGCGTTATCTCGTGGATCTTTCGAGACGCGTCGAGACCGGCCCGCACGTTCGTTTTCACGCGCAAACAGCGGTGAATTTCTGGCAACGTGCCTACACCTTGGAACCCGGCTTCAGCTATCCCGCGCTCCGAACCGGCGATCG
>JBDTFL010000457.1:0-3861 GCA_039937955.1 Polyangiaceae bacterium
CTGAGCATCTCCGGAATGACGAAAGCGCTCGGCGACTTCTCACGCTTCCACTATCCGACCTGGCACCCGGATGATTGATCCGAGCGATCAAACGCGCCGCGTTCTAGGCAAAGCATGAATCGCGCGACACAGCTCCCGAAGGTCGGCTAGTAATTCCTCGCATGCGAGTCGCGATCATCGGCGGCGGAGTGATGGGATGCGCCACGGCGCTCACGCTCGACAAACGCGGCGCGGAGGTGGTGTTGCTCGAACGCGCGATTCCCGGGGCAGAAGCATCTAGCGCCGCTGCCGGAATTTTGGGCGCGCAGATGGAGAGTCATTCTCCCGGCCCGCTAGTCGACATGCTCGTGAAGGCGCGCGCCGGATATCGCGCGTGGAGCGAGGAGCTGCGCGAGCTTACCGGCATCGACATCGGTTATCGGAACAGCGGTGTATTGCGTGCAGGATACACCGAAAAAGATGCGCATTTGCTCGAAAATTTGGTTGGTTGGCAGAGCAGCGCCGGATTACGCGCCGAGTATCTCGAGCCGAAACGCGCGCGCGAGATCGAGCCGGAGCTCTCGGAGGAAATTATTTCAGCCGCGCATTTTCCGGACGATGCGCAAGTCGATCCGCCGGCGCTCTTGCGTGCGCTCGTGGCTGCCATCGCGCGCGCGAAGTTCGACATTCGATCGGGCGCCACCGTCGAACGCGTGACTTCCGAATCCGGAAGATGCACCGGCGTGGCCATGACGGATGGAACCGGCGCGAGCGATTTGCGTGCGGACGTCGTCGTGCTTGCCGCAGGAAGTTGGTCGTCCCTCGTTCCCGGCGCCAAAGAAATGTTCGCAGAGGTGCGGCCCGCTCGCGGACAAATGGTGCTGCTCGAAGAATGGCCGCCGCGTTTACGCAGCATCGTCGCGGGCGGCGGCGCGTACGCGGTTCCACGCGGCGACGGTCGGGTGGTATGTGGCTCGACGATGGAGTGGGTCGGATTTCGTCGTGAGGTCACGGCCGCGGGCGTGCAGGCGATATTGAACGGAACGCTCAGGCTCGCGCCGTCACTCGGCAACGCAACGCTCGCCTCCACGTGGTCGAGCTTTCGTCCACACGTTGAGGGTGACATGCCGCTCATTGGAAAATGTGATCTACCGGGTTTGTTTTTGGCGACCGGTCACCATCGAAATGGAATTCTGCTGGCGAAGCTCACCGCGGACGCCGTCGCCGACGCGATCTTCGCAAGCTGAACGCGATCAGCGTAACGCCTAAAAAACAAGCAGGATCAGCGTCCGCGCGTGCGACGCTGCAACCGGAGCTTCCGTCCGAGTTGCTCGTATTTCCGTTGCTCGTGGCCTTGCCATCCCCGTTTTCGGCACCGGCGTCGAGAGGCATTCCGGCATCGTTCGAGGCTGTGCCGCTGAAGCCGGTTCCGCCATCCAAAAAAACGCCTGCGTCGGATCCGGACGGCGGAAAAACCCAACTGCTCAAGATGCCGAGCGCGGGCTTCGCGTCGTAGCCGAGCGCATTACTTGTATTATGCAATGAAACACCGAACGTGTTTCCGGTGCCCGGCTCATCGAACGCTTCGTAGAAGATCGTGCTCGTCCACCACGCGCGGCCGTTCATCGCTTCCAGCGTGTTCGTGTAGCGCGTGGCTTGGGCGGTAAGCGCAGCGTCGTCGGTCGTGGCGGCGCCCAGTCCGGTTTCGGTCAGCCAAAACGGCGCGTTGCACGTGTGCGCGAGCATCACCTCACGATATGACTTCGGCCCTTCGAACACCGTGACGCCGCCGATCTGCACGATGCGATGGGCTTCGAGCTTGTTGAAGAAGCCGTCCGCCGTGAGCCCCGCGGTCGAATCCTCGGATTGAAATGGCGCGTAAATATGGCCGCTTACGATGTCGATCTTCGATTGCGCGGCGGTGAGCGATGCGTCGAGCCACGTGTCGTAAGCCGATCCGACCGACGCGACGGCAGGCGCAACGACACTGCACGATGCGCACGCCGCATGAAGCGCGTCGGCGCCAGGAACGAGAATGCGAGACGTGTAGTCGCTCGTCGACCCTTCGAAAAATTGCGTGAGGTTCGGCTCGTTCCACAGTTCGTAATGCGTCACGTTCGATTTGAAATGCGTGACGACCGCCGTTACGAACGCGGCATACGCGCCGTCGGCCGGAACGTCGTTGTTCGTGCCGTCGCCTTTCGTGTCGCCGCTCGACGCCCACGCGGGTGCGTACGCGAGGACCGCGAGCACTTGCTTTCCATGTGAAGTCGCCGCGCTCACCAACGCGTCGAACGGCGCGAAGTTGAAGGTGCCGCTCGACGGCTCGAGATCGGTCCAGTTGAAATCGAGCCGCACCCATTTCACCTTTGCGGCTTTTGCGACATCCATCCCGACGTCGGCCGATTGATGGGCGTTGAGCCCGAGCTCTTGAGGCGCGGCTTCC
The DNA here is from genome assembly GCA_039937955.1 of Polyangiaceae bacterium. Taxonomy (GTDB): domain Bacteria; phylum Myxococcota_A; class Polyangia; order Polyangiales; family Polyangiaceae; genus JAICXU01. The sequence continues at coordinate 2,426 of JBDTFL010000457.1, forward strand.
GCTTTGGCCGGAAAAATACCGATCGCAATGACAGCCAAAAATAAGCACAATAAGCGGATGTCGAACGACATGTTGCCTGCACCGTGCACAAATAAATCACGGGAGTCAAACTCCGCAATGCACGTTTATGCGCGCCCCTCGAAAAGCTGATGTCGCGCTACGCTCGCGATCGCAATGCCGAAGAAAATGACGCCGTGGCTGTGCGCCTTTTTGGCGTCCGGTGCGCTCGGATGCACGGTGGGCGATCGCGATTTGAAAATGCCTAACCCCCAGCTCGGACATCCTGGTCATGACCAAGGTTACGTCGCGGTGCTCAGCGGCGAGATGCCGTTCGCGATCGATCAAGTCGCGCGTCATGCGTGGATCATCGTGCACCGCCCCGGACAATCCGACTTCACGCGCTGCGAGCTTGGAGGCAGCGGGAGCTGCGGAACCACGAATGATCCGTTCTCGTATTTCGGCGAAGGTAAGGTGGCGCTCCACGGATTGTTCGTGAGCGCGCACACGCAGGAGCTCGTCGAGTGCCTCGCGAAAGAGACCACTCGCTACAACGACGACCATCCGGATTACTGGCCCATTCCCGGACCCAACAGCAACACCTACGTCGACACCATGCTGCGACGTTGCGACATCCGCCTCGATCTTCCGACCACCGCGATCGGAAAAGATTATCGCGGACCCATCGGCATCTCGAGGACGAGCGGCGGCACCGGCGTTCAGCTCGAGTCGTGGGTTGTCGGATTACGACTTGGATTGAAAGAAGGGGTGGAGCTTCATCTCTTTTCGCTCGGCGTGGGCGTCGACTTTTGGCCGCCCGCGATTTTGGTTCCGGTCAATCCTGGACGCATTGGGTTCGCCGACAGATGAGTGTAAATTACATCTAAAATAGAGCTAAATTCAGCCTGATCCGTCGATCTCGAGGCCCACCGAAAGACCGAGGAACGTGGTGCCGAATTGCCCTTTGCGGTCCACACGGAAGAAATATCCGCGGCCCATGTTGAAGCGATCCATCGCGAGAGATTTGCCAATGCGGATCGATGCGCCGAGATCGAATTCGTCACCGCTGCCCAAAATGCGCGCGCCGTTTTCACGATCGGAATTCGTGACCCACGTGAGGGTGCCGTCGAAGCCGACACGCACGCGACGCTGAACGTCGAACGCGAGAAGCGCTTGCACCGGAAACGTTGCCGAAGCGGGAATGCGCGACGTTGCGCCGTCGATACCGACGCCGCCAAGCAACATCAAGAAGCCGCTGTGCCCGAGGCCGACGCCCCAACCGATCGGCGAGACGTGCGCGTCGTAGATGAAGCTCGAGCTCACGCCCATGCCGAGTTGGAAGCCGACACCAAATGCGTAGCCCGCTTGTTTTCCAAAGTAGCCGCGCGTGTCGAAGCCGATGCTCGCGAGGTCGGTGAGCCCATTCGCAGATTGTCCGC
>JBDTFL010000458.1:0-13134 GCA_039937955.1 Polyangiaceae bacterium
TTGGAGGATAATCCGAGACCGATGCGCAATCGTCGTCATGCATTCGGACGTGTCGTGCTTGGAGCGCTGATCGCATTCAGCGTCGCCGGTGCCACCGTTGCGGTCGCGCAACCGCGAAAGCATGGCAAGACGCCGAAGCCGCCGCCGGCTGAAACCCATGATGCCGCGCTCACGTCCGACGAAAACGGATCGAGCAATTCGGCTCCTGTCGATCTCGGAGATGCCGCACCGGTTGCCGCGCCGCTCTACGCAATGTCGGGCGACGGCGGCGGCATTCGTCCTTCACCGCTAAATCCAGCTCCAAATGAAATGCCCGGTTACGCGGCAGTGGACGCCGGCAACGTCGACTACGACAAATTGCTCGGTGACATTGCGGCGCTTCGTGCACGCGTGTCGGCAGTCGGAGAAAATCTTTTTCACTCGCGCGTTGCGTTGTTCGTCGAGACCGACGGCAGCCATGCGGTGATCGGAAAGCTCAACGTCGCGATCGACGACGGCGTCGTTTACTCGTCACCGTCCAATTTCCACTCGGACGACATGACGCCGATCTACGAGCACTCGGTCGCGCCAGGTCGTCACGCCATCACCGTCGAGCTCTCGCGTCGCGACGATCGCAACGACGCCTTCCGAAACGAGCAAAAAACACGCTTCACCGTCGATGTTCCACGCGACGAGCTACTCACCGTCGAGATCGAAGTCGACGACTACTCGGGAATGGGCGACGACTTTCCGAGCGGCAAAAAGGGAAAATACGATTTTCGCGTGAAGGTTAAAGCGGTGTCGAAAGCGTTGAAGAAGTGATCGGCATGCGTAAGCCGATCGTATTCAGCTTTTTGATCCTCACTGCAGCCATTCCCGCGTTCGCGGCACCTGCTTCGCTTCCGCCGCCTCCGCCGCCTCCGATCACTGCAGCCGGATCTGCACCCGCCCCCGCTCCGACGCCCGCAACGGATGCCGCTTCGACCGAGCCGAATTCTCACGGCGACAAAATGCGCGACTACCACGCGGCGCTCGCTGCGCGTCGTCTCGGATCGCAAAACGTATTTGGTCTCGACGAAGTGTCCGCGCGCGTCGCCGAAGCGGAAGAACGTTATCGTCTCGGCCGATTCGACGAAGCCGCCGCAGAGCTCATGGAGCTCGTCGAGCACCCGCAATTTCAGGCATTCGAAGAAAACGAAGAAGGTCGAGCAGCCGTTTATTTACTCGGTGATTCACTGGCGAGCGCGGGCGCAAACGAACCGGCGCGCGCATATTTGCGGCGCGTGCTGCACATTCGCGGCGCATGGGAAAATCGCGCGACGTATGCGCGTCGTGCGGTTCGTCGGCTCGTGGAGATCGCGATCGAGAGCGAGCATTACCAAGCCGGCCTCGACGACCTGAAAGATGTTCCGCCCACCGCGTCAGAAGAAACGCGTGGTGAGGTTTCGTATTTGACGGGGCGCGCGCAAGAAGCTGCGGGCAATCCGGATGCAGCCCTCGCGGCCTACGCGCAAGTCACTCAGCACTCGCGTTTTTGGGCGCAAGCCACGTATCTGCAAGGCCTCATCTACGTCGAAAAAGGGAATTACAAGGAAGGCGAAAATCTGTTCTGCAAAATCGCGGATCCGAATCGCCAAGCGAAGACGACTGCCGTTTTCGCAGACGAGCATTTCTTCGCGGTGCGTGATCTCGCGCGGCTTGCGCTCGGTCGCGTCGCTCACGAGCAGTTCCGCTTCGACGACTCTCGTTATTATTATTATCTCGTTCCACGCGACTCGAACCGCTTGGCGGAAGCGCTCTACGAAGCTGCAACGAGCCGCTACGAGAAAAAAGATTACGACGGCGCACGTGAGCTTTTGGACGAGCTCAAAGCGCTCAACGTCCACCATCGTTACGAAGACGAAGCGTGGATTTTGGATTCTTACGTCGACCTCGCGCGCTGCAAATTTCCGGAAGCGGACCGCAAGCTCGTCGAGTTCATTCGTCGCTACGAGCCCGTACGCAATCGGGTGCGTCAGATCATGGGCGACCCACAAGCGATGTCCGCGCTGATCGCTGCTGCACGATCCGGAAGTGATGCAGGCGCTGCAGAAACGGGCGGTGCGTCGACCAACCCCGAGGCGATGCGCGCGATCGCCGCTCTTTTACGCGTCGATCCTGCGTATGGCGCCGTTGCGCGTGAGCGTGGCGTTCTCGATCACGAGGCCAGCGGACTTCATCTCGCGTCGAGCCAGATCAGTGACATGCAAAAAAGCTTGGCGACGAACGGAGGCGTTCTCGCGGCGATCGACGAAACTGAAACGCCCGCCGAAAAGCGCGCCGACGCTAAAGAGCAAATCGAAGGCCTCAAACATCAGATCGAAGATTTGGAATCGAACAACGCGCCACGTGCATCGGTTGATCCGCTGAAAGCGCAGCTCCGCGTCTTGGAAGATCAGATGAGCGCGCAGTCAGGTACAGCAGCTGGCTCGCAAAATGGATCGGCGACCGGAAAAGACTTGCCGGATTTGCTCCGCGCGGATTCGTCGCAAGCGAGCGATCTCGGAATTCAAATCGAAGACGCACGACGGTCGCTCGATCAGGCGGAAACCACGCTCGCCCGTGATGCGCTTCGTCGGGTCGATCTGCGCCTCTCACGTTTGCTGCGTCGCGCGCGTTTGGGTCGCATCGAATCGGTGCTCGGCCGCAAGCGGGCGCTCGAGGTCGAGATCGAAGCGATCAACAATGGCTACTTGCCACAATCGGCGATCGACTCGCTCGATGCCGCCCGATTCTTGAACGACAAAGAAGAATACTGGCCGTTCGAAGGCGACGATTGGCCGGACGAGTTCGTCGGCGGCGAAGGGCTTTAGGCCGCGTCGGTGGGTGCGCGTTTTTTGAACAGCGCGAACGCAGCGATCAGAACGACAGGCAAAAACCCGAGCACTGCGAAGCTTTGGCTGTCGAAGACGCCAACGCGACGGGCTTCTAAAAATGCGCTGCCGTGACTATAGATTTGCTGAAGCGCCAGAAGAGTCACCGGAAAAATCGTCCAGTTTGCGCGCAACCCAAACGCTGCGCAGAAAAATAAATTGATGCCGACGAATACGACGTGACGCGTGGCAGATGACGTGTCGCTCGCGTCTGGCGAGACGACGGCCATCACGTGATGAATGGCGCCGAACGCAAACGGCACCGCGACGAGCGGCGAAAATCGCACCGCTCGATCCAGAAGCCGCAACGTCATCGGTCGACGAAAAAGCTCAGTGACCCGCGTCGCCCGCGGACGTCGATGCGTCGGACGCGCCAGCTTCAGCACACGGAGCCTGTTGCTGCAGCGTAGGCTGCGTGCACGTTCCCACAGAATTTCCAGCGAGGTCAGGAGCGGAGTTCGTAAGGTCGCAGTAATTTCCGAACGGACACTGCGCGGTAACGGTGCATCCGGGCGCGCAGCCGTTACCGGCGTCGGTGACGCAATACGTGCCCGCTGCGCAGATCGCGTCGCCGCATGTCGTTTCGCCGCTGCCCTTATTTGCGGTGACTGACGAGCACGCGGCGCCGGCCTCCGACTCGCTCGAATTGCAAGCCGGGAGCGAAAATGTGGTGACGATCGCGAACGCGCTGGTGGCAACGGCGACCGCAGAAAACCCGGCGATCGTGATTCCCGCAGCAACGAAGAGGCGAGGCACGACCCTGTCTACACCAAATGCCCTACACCGCTCGCGAGAAACTTGATTGGGCGCGACGCAGTTGAAACTTTTTCAGACGCTTCTGTTGTATCTTTGTGTCTTCGGATGCGCGCGCGACTGGTTCCTTTGCTCGGCATTTTGCTGCTCGTGCCCACGCACGCGATCGCAGCGCCTGGCCCAGATGCGTCGACCGCTTCGGCCGCCGCCGGTGAGACATCGCAAGTTAAGCCGGCAGCCGAACGCTCGGTGACGAGCGGCGAAAAATCGCGGCCCGTCGGATCGGGTCGTGCCGGATCTGGGTCGTCGGGAGCCGGAAGCGTTCCGCTCACCAAAGGTCCGAAAATTCCGGAAGCGTTGCGCCAGCAAATGAAGGCGACGCTCGACAAACGAATCGACGGCGACCTCACGCGCATCAAAGCGTTGCGCGTCGAGGCGCTCGGTCTGCTCACCACGTTCGTCCAAGAGAGCCCACGCGAATCGCCCGAGATGCCGGAAGCGATGATGCGTCTCGGCGAATTGAAATGGGAAGACGAGCGCGACGGATTTTTGGCGCGATTCGCGGATTGGGAAAAGAAGCCGGTCGATTTGCGCGGGCCCACGCCAGAGCCGAATTACCAGCCTTCGCGCGATCTCTTCGGCCGCGTGATCAAAGATTACCCTTGGTACAAAGAGTACGATCTGTCGCTCTACGTCGACGGATTTTTGGCGACATTGCAGGACAAGAACGACGAAGCGCTCGCGCGGTTCGAGCGCATCTTGAACGAGTTTCCGAATTCGCGATTCGTGCCCGACGCGCACATGGCGAAGGCCGAGCATCTCTTCAACGAGAAGTACGATTACCCGGCAGCGCTCGCTGAATACGAAGAGGTGATGAAGTATCGGAAGAGCGATCTCTACGGTCTCGCGCTCTTCAAGAGTGCGTGGTGCCAGTGGCGCATGGGCAACACCGATGAAGCCGCGAAGCGTTTCGTCGAGGTGTTCGGCTTGAGCGGCCACGACGCCACGCAACAGAAACAGCTCGACGAGCTTCAAAGTGAAGCGCTTAAATATTTGGTCGAGGTCTTCACCGAAGACGAGAAAAATACGGCAAACGACGTCTACGGCTTCTTGACGAAAGTCGGCGGCGACAAGTTCGCAGGCAAAGTCGTCAAAGCGCTCGCTGAAACATTTTACGATCAAGCGCACTACGAACGCGGCATCGAGGCGTACGAGCTCTTGCTCAAGCTCGACCCAACGAGTCGCGATGCCGGCAACTGGGTTCTGCAAATCGCCGCCGGTTGGAGCACGCTCGAGGATTATCCGAAGCTGAAGTCGACTTACGATCGCGCGCTCGCCGGTTACCTGGTCGGCGGTCCGTGGGCGCGCACGCAGGGCGATCAAGAAAATGTGAAAGCCACGCAAACGAAGATCGCTGCGGGCCTTCGTCAAGACGCGGTGAACCTCCACGGCAAAGCGCTCAAAGACAAATCGAGCCGCGCCGAATACGAAGGCGCCGTCGCGCTCTACGACGTTTACCTCAGCAAATTTTCGGCGGAGCCAAAGGCGTACGAAATCCACTTCAACGAAGCGGAAATCGATTTTTATCACCTCGACAAAAACACCGACGCAGCAACGCACTACATGGCGGCTGCGAAAGAAATTCCGAACGACCAAGCGCAATCTGGGCCGCTCAAGACGATGCGCCACGACGCGATTTACAACGCGATCGCCGCGCTCGAACGCGTGCGCGTCGGTGAGCTCGAGGCCCGCAAAGGAAAACCGGGCGGCAGCGCGGAAACGGAGAGCGACAAAAAATTCGCGGAGGCGCTCGACCTGTACGCGACGCTTTATCCGAACGATCCGTCGTTGCCCGAGCTCTTCTTCCGCCAGGGAAAGCTCTATTACGACTACGGCGTCTACGATCCGGCCGTGAAAATTTGGGGCGCGCTCCTCGAAAAATTCCCGAACAGCCAATACGCACAAGGCGCCGGCGAATTGATTTTGGATTCGTTCAACAAGAGCAAGAACTACGAAAATATCGAGACGTGGGCGCGCCGTTTGAAGAGCGCGCCGAAATTCCAGACGCGCGAATTGCAGGCAAAGCTCGATCTGTTGATCGTGCAGTCGGTGTTCAAGCAAGGTGAGCAAAAAGGCCAAGCGGGTGATCACGCCGGCGCAGCCACTGCGTATTTGCGTGCTGCAAAGGAGTTTCCCGGTGACGCACGCGCGGCGCAAGCTTGCGTGAACGCGGAGCTCGAGGCGCAAAAAGCCGGAGACGTCGCAACGCTCAAAGAAGCGGCGACGCTCGTGACAGGCAGCGGCTATCGCGACAAGCCCGAATCACCGAGCGGCGCGTGGACTGCAGCATCGACCTTCCAAGCGATGGGTCTCTACGACGAGGCCGCGGACTTCGACGAAGCGATCGCCGTGAATGCCAGCAAGGCGTATCCACACTACGCGAAGTTCGAGCACGCCAAAGACGCGAGCTACAACTCGGTCGTTCTGCGCGAGGCAACGGGCGAGCACGACCGCGCGATCGCGAACGGCAATCGCTTCTTGGCGACCTATGGATCGAGCGCCGAAGCCGACGAAGTTGCGTTCACGATGGCGCGCGCGCACCAAAACGCCGGGCGGAACAAAGAGTCGATCGAGCTCTACAAACGGTATCTCGCGCACGCGAAAAATCAGGACAAGCGCGCGGAGGGTTTCGTTTTGCTCGCACAGGCGCAGCTGAAATCGAACGATGAAAAAGGCGCAGACGCTTCGTTGAAATCGGCGGTCGCGATCGGCAAAACGCGAAAGAGCTCACTCGGCGCGGACGGCAAATTCGCAGCGGCACACGCCCGTTACATGGAGGGCGAGCGCGTCCTCGACCGGTTCGACAAAGTTCAGATTCAAGGAAGCGTGAAAGAGCTGACCGCGCGTTTGAAGCAAAAAGCAGCGCTCTTGAAAGAGGCGGCAACGGTATTTTTGGATGTCGTTTCGCTCAGCGTTGCCGAGTGGACGACCGCCGCGCTCTATCAAATCGGGCACACGTACGAGAATTTCGCGAAGTCACTTCGCGACGCGCCCGCGCCCACCGGTTTGAGCGACGCCGACAAAGACGCGTACACCGCGCAGATTGAGGAGTTCGTCGTTCCGATCGAAGAGAAGAGCCTCGACGCTTACGAAAACGGTTGGAAGAAAGCGGTCGAGCTCGGCATCTACAACCAGTGGACCGCGAAGATGCGTGAGTCGCTCGGTCGTTTGAACGCAGAGCTCTATCCGCCGTTCCACGAGACCGGATTCGAGGTGCGCACCGTTTCTCCTGCTGCACTTCCCGCGCTTCTCGATGCACCGCGTCGCGGTCCGCAAGGCGACGCCGCACCGACGTCGAAGACCACGACGACGACCCCCGCTGCAGGTGCAACGACCTCCGCGGCCGGTGGTGCAAACCCAATGACGCCCGACGCAGCACCCGACGCGACGGCGGCCCCGACGACACCTGCAACACCAGCGACGAAGAAACCGAAGAAGAAGACGAAATGATGCATTCTACACGCAACTGTCGAAACGGCCTTTTTTATGGGGGATTCGTCGCTGCGTCGCTCAGCATCGTCGCGTGCGGTGGCGGTAGCGGCGCAAGCCACTCGAAGATGTCCGAGACGCAGAAAGCGTTGCCGCCCGCGAACCCGCAAGCCGTGACGAAGATGGTTCAAGGCGTCGTTGCAGCGCGCGACCCGAACGGCCGCGAGCGCGCGATCGCACTTTTGCGCGAGGCGCTCTCCATCGACGAAAATCTTTGGGAGGCTCGCTACGATCTCGGCATCGTGCTCGCGAGCGCCGGAGATCTCGCAGAGGCCGAAAAAGAATTGCGCACGGCCGGCAAGATCGCGCCGGACGCAGCCGATGTCGTGATCGCGCTCGCGGAGGTTCAGCGTCGCCGCGGCGAGCCGAAAGATGCAGCCGACACACTCGGCGACTACATCGAGTCACACCCGAACGCGACGGATGCGAAAGCGCAGTACGTGTCGGTGCTCCGTAGCTCAGGTCAGATCGACAAGGCGATGGCGCAGGCTCACGAGCTGCTCGTGAAAAAACCGGGTGACGCGTCGGCGCTTGCCGAGCTCGCGCTTTGTCACTTGGCCAAAGGTGAAAAAGACACGGCGCAGCTTTTGGCGAAACAGGCGCTCGATTCGAATCCGAAATCGGCGATCGCAGAGCGCGCGACGGGTCTCATCTTGCTCGCGAACGGCGACGACGCGCTCGCGTTTCAGGCCTTTTCGAAGGCTACGCAAGAAGATCCAACGGACACGACCGCACGTCTCAACATGGGCTCGGTGCTCTTGCGCGCCGGCGCGTACCCGAAAGCCGAAGAACAATTTCGGGCGATCTTGCAGCTCGATCCCGAAAACGTGGACGCCGACGTCGGGCTTGCCGCCGCACTGCGTGGCGAAGGCACGATGACCGATGCTTCTGGTCGCCCGAACCCGGACATGGCGAACAAGCTCGAAGAATCGCGGAAGCTGCTCGAGGCGGTGATCGCGCGCGACGGTCACAACATCAGTGCGCTCTACAATCTCGGCGTGCTCGACGCCGATTTTTTGAAGAAGCCCGACGACGCGAAAAAGTTGTTCAAGAAATTTTTGGCCGACGCGCCGAGCGATCATCCTTCGCGTCCAGATGCGGAAAAATATCTGACGAACATCGACTCGTCGGCGAGCTCGAGCCCGGCTCCTGCAGCAACGGCCGCACCGCCGCCGAAAGCCGCACCGCCTCCGAAGGGTAAAAAATGAAGAGCGCGCGCAAAATCATTTTTGCGATGATTGGTGCGTCCGTGTGCGCAAGCCTGGTCGCCATCGTGCCGCAGCTTTCCTCGTACTCACCCGAGGAGGTCGCGTACGCACAGAGCAGGAAGAAGCCAAAGAAGCCTAAAACAAGCCCTTCCAGCGAGTTCGATGCATCCGCGCCGCTGACCGCGCGCTCCGAAGATTCACAGCCGGTTGGCCGCGAGAAAAAGGAAAAAGATGCGGGCGCCATCGTTGTGGAGACGCGAGGCAAAGGCGACGCCGGCACACGCGTTTTCCGCTTCGGCGAGATCGACATCGAAGGACGATTGCGCTCACCGCAGCTCGTCTACTTCCTGCGACGTGTGCGTGCAGAGTTCGCGGCGGGAGATCTCGGTCATCGATCGTTTATGCGGGAACTTTCGGACACGAGACACGATCCAAACTTCGAGTAGACCTTCACGTCAGAATCACGTCAGCAAAACTAACGTGCCAGAAGGTTTCGTAAGACGTCTTCAGCAGCAGAAAGGACACACCCAATGGCAACCGCAGTCCAACAAGGAAACGGGCAAGCGCTTCGCGTCGCCGCAGTTTGGGGAACGACCGTCATTGCGCTGCGCGTTTTGGAGCGCGGACAATCATTCGAGCTCGGCGAGAGTGAGCTCGCAGTGTTGCCGATCCCCGACGGCATCGAAATGCCGCAAATTCCCCTTCGCGGACAAGCTGGCGGTTGGGACGTAGATGCGCGCGGCGTGCAGGGTGGGCTCTTGCGATTGCGTGGTCGCGACGAAGATCCGGCGTCGGTCGGTCGTGGCGGTGTTCCCGTTCCGATCGTGCCTGGTGATTTTGGTTTGCTGCAATACGGAACGTTCGCGATTTTTTTCCAGTACACGGCGGCGCCGCAACCGATGGCCGCGGGTTTCGGTCTCGAGCTTTTGATCGTGCTCGCATTTTTCTCGTCCGGAATTTTGCATATCGGCGTTCTCGGTTTGGTGCGCGCGCTCATGACGCCGCCGCCGATCAACAAACCTCTCGAGCTCACGAACCCGGACGAGTAAGCCGAGCGTTTCGGTTTGCATCGACCTTTGGATGAAGTGCCGCCGCCGGAAACGGGCGCCGACAAATCCGGCGGCTCCGGAGTCAAAGATCCCGGAGCGCACGACAAGAAACCGCAAGGCGGCGGACGAAAAGTTGCGGGCGCCGAAGGAAAATTCGGAAAGAACGGCGACAAGGATCACACGGAAATTCCCGGCGAAATCAAACCAGCGACGCACTTCGACGGGCTGAGCGAAGTCCTCTCGTCCGACGAAGGAAAAGAAATCGCGCACACACTCAAGACGATCGACACCGTTGCGAACGCGCTCTCCGGAATCAACTCCGCGAACTTGGTCATGGGTGGCGGCAGCGGCACCGGACTCAAAGGCGGCGGCGGCGGCGGCGGCGGAACGGGCGCCGGAGTTCCCTTCGGATCCGGAACACTCGACACCGGCTGGGGATTCGGAAAAGGCGGCGGCTACGGCGCGGGCGGCGGTGGCCCGGGCGGAGCAGGCAGCGGCGGAAACGGACGCGGCGGAAGTGGCGGCGGATCCGGAAACGGAAATGGATCGGGCAGCGGATCAGGCGAGCACGGCGTCGGAATCGGCGCCGGAGTTCCTGCAGCGCACGGCGGACTCTCGCCGGAACAAGTTCGTCGCGTTGTCATGGCGCACACCGGAGCGCTTCGCGCTTGCTACGAAACCGAAGCCTCACGAAATCCGAATTTGCACGGCGGTGTCACCGTTGCCTGGAAAATCCAGCCCGACGGCAGCGTGCTCAATCCTGCGCTTGCCGGCACCACGATGAACAATCCGCGCGTCGAAGGCTGCGTCGTTCGCCAAGTGCGCGCGTGGCATTTTCCGACGAGTGATTCATCGACCGACGTTGCTAGCTATCCGTTCAAATTCGGCGTCGGTAATTGACACGAAGTAGGCTTATTTTACCGATGTTCGCGGACTGCATACCGAGCCAATCTAGCGCGTGGTGATGAGCCGCGCGGGCGAGCTCCGCGCGTGCTACGACGCGGAATCTTCGAGCTATCTCGACCTTCGCGGCACGGTGATTCTGGCCTGGCATATCGACCCTCAAGGAAATGTGCATGATACACGCATCGTCCGCTCGACCTTGCTTACTCCCAGCGTCGCCGACTGCGTTGGTCAACAGATCCGCTTCGGCGTGGCGTCTTCGGACGCTGGCGCTCGTTAGCACCACGTTTCTTTTTGCGTGCGCGGACGATCCGCTGCCCGTTTCGCACCCGCTTCCGAAGGATAGTTTTCTTTCGTTCGCGAAGCGGACGACGCCGCGGCCAGAGATTCCGAAGCCGCCGGCCGCCGCGAAGCCGATGATGCTCGACGAAACTTTTCCGCGCCTCTACGCGACCACGCGCGGCTTCAAGCTCGGCACACCGCGCGACATGCGTCCGACCGAAGACGGCAAAATCATCTTCTTTTTACGGGCAAAAAAGGATGATCCGCGACAGTCGCTCTGGGAGCTCGACGTCGCAAAGAGCCAAGAGCACGAGCTGCTCACACCGACGGCGCTGAGCCGAGGCGAAGAAAAACTTTCGCACGAAGAACGCGCGCGGCGTGAGCGCATGCGCATCAACACATCGGGATTCACGGCTTACGAAGCAACAAAAGACGGCAGCCACGTCGTCGTGACTTTGTCGGGTCGCCTTTTCGTTTGGACGCGCGGCAAAGACGGCGCTGTCGAATTGAAGACGGGGCCCACCAAAGCTCCGAGCGCGGTGATCGATCCGCATTTGTCGCCTGACGGAACACGCGTTGCGTACGTGCGTGATTCGGACGTGTACGCGATCGCGCTGGACCGCGGAAATGAAGAGCGAATCACCACGGGCGGCACCGAAAAGAAAACGCACGGTTTAGCGGAGTTCATCGCCGCTGAAGAGCTCGATCGCGAACGCGGTTTTTGGTGGTCACCGGATGGCAAATCGATTTTGTACGAAGAGAGCGACACGTCCAAAGTGGAGACGCTCTACATCCAAGATCCGGCGCATCCGGAAAAGGAGCCCGACGCGAATCCGTATCCGCGCGCAGGCACCACCAACGCGACTCTCCGTTTTGGAATCACGTCGGCTCATGGCGGCGCCACGAAATGGATCGCGCTCGACAACGCGAAATATCCGTACGTGGCGACCGTCACGTGGACGAAGAACGCGCCGCCCACGTTCTACGTTCTCGATCGCGCGCAACGAAATGGCCTTCTTTTTACGGCTGATCCGCGATCGGGCAAAACGAGCGAGCTCCTCCACGAGCATGACGATGCGTGGATCGACGTCGATAGCTCGGTACCCAAGTGGCTCGACGACGGCAGCGCATTTCTTTGGTCGAGTGATCGATCCGGAGCGAACGTGCTCGAGCTCCACGACCATTTGGGCGCCCTCACGAAGCCTCTCACCGCGGGCGTCGGTGGCTATCGCAGACTGCTCGCCGTCGATTCGAAAAAGCACCTGGCGTATATCGAAGCCGGCGTGGAGGCCGCTGAGCAACGCGTAGCGGCAGTTGCTTTGAATGACTTCGCCGCAGCGACGATTGCCGGCGGAGTAGGCCAGCTCGTTTCCGGAAGCTTCGGTGATTCGACGACGACGCTCGCAACGCGTGACGCGTCAGTCGACCATTTGCCGGTTTTTTCCGCGCGAAATGAATCGTCTTCGGCGATCGTCATTCAATCTGTCAACGAGGCTCCGCCATTCAACGCGAACATCCAATACCTTCACGTCGGGGCGGATCACCTTCGCGTGGCCGTCATTCGTCCGCGCAACTACGTCGCCGGCTCACGCATCCCGCTCATCGACGCGGCTTATGGTGGTCCCGGTTACAACGTCGTCATCGACGACCTGAACCAATACGTTCGCGCACAATGGATCGCCGACGTCACTGGCGCGATGGTCGTTTCGATCGACGCACGCGGCACGCCCGGACGCGGTCGCGATTGGGAACGCGCGCTAATGAATCACATGGGCGACGTTCCGCTGGAAGGTCATGTCGAAGCCATCGAAGCTCTCGAAAAACAATTTCCCGAGATCGATCCCGCGCGCGTCGGCATCTACGGATGGTCGTTCGGCGGCTATCTCTCGGCGTACGCCGCGTTGAAACGCCCTGATATTTACCGAGTAGCGGTGATCGGCGCGCCTCCCGCAGATTGGCGCGATTACGACACGTGTTACACCGAGCGCTACCTCGGTACGCCGCAAGAAAACAAAGCCGCGTACGACCAAGCATCGTTGCTCACGCTCGCAACGATTCCCGCGCAGTCCTCGACGGGCGGATCTCCTGCCGCAATGTTCATCGTGCAAGGAACGGCCGACGACAACGTCTACTTCTTGAACTCGCTGAAGCTCACCAGCGCGCTCGCCACCGGAAATCGTCCGTACGCGTTCGTGCCGATCCCCGGCGTCACGCACCAACTTTTCACGCCGGACACGAGCGGCCCGATTTGGGTACAGATTGCATCTTTCTTGCGCGACCATCTCGCGGACAATCGATGACCCGACTCCGAGTCGGCGTCGTCGGCTACGGGGTGATGGGGTCGAGGCACGCACGCGTCTTCGCAGCGCTCGATCGCGAGTTCGACGTCGTCGGCGCTTACGATCCACGCGTCGACGCAATCCCCGTATTTTTGCGGCGTTTCATGAATGAGGACGCGCTCGTCGAGGCGTGCGATGTCGTCGTCGTGTCGAGCCCCAT
>JBDTFL010000459.1:0-5670 GCA_039937955.1 Polyangiaceae bacterium
GCGAGGACGCACCAAGCGCCAGCGACTCCACCACCTCAGACCGCCCCTACGGCAACGACGACCGCATCGCCTGCAGACGCAGCGCTCGAAAAAGCGCTCAAGATGCCGTCCGGGCGTGCGAGAGACAGCGGTGGATTCGACGGTCCGAGTAATGGTCAATGGATGAAGCGTGTGTGGACGCGATCCGCGACGATCGGATTTGCGTCCACCTCGAACGTCAGCGCCGACCGCATCGCGGCCGCGAGGGCAGCTTTGGCGGCATCGCCCGATGAACGTGCAAAATACATTGATTTCGTTCACGTGCTTTCTGCAGCCGGCGAGACTGAAGAGCTCGGCGAAGTACTCGCGCGTTGGTCCGCTCGCGATCCGCTCGACGACGCGGCGATCACCGCGCGTGCAGATCTCGCAGCGCGCGCAGGCGATCGCGATCGCGCGCTGCGCGTGGTCGACGGTGTTGCTACGGGAGTGAACGCGCCTACGAGAAAGATTCCGTTGCTCGAGGCGCTCGCTCTCGCGCACGAGCGGGCAGGGGACAAGAGCTCCGGCTGCGCGTTTCGTTTGGCAGCCGCCGACGTTCGCACTGAGCAACTCGGTGCAAAGAGCTTGGCGAGCAACGACATCGACCGCGTGGCGCGCGCAGTTTCGTGCGAACGCGCCGACGGTCGTGCAACTTCTGCCGAGCGCTGGCTTTCAGGGCGCGCCGAGCGATCGCAAATCGAGCAGGCACTCGATCGACTCGCTTCTGTACGTGCCGTTGGAACAGCTGAAAATACCGGATTTGGTGACGTCATCGTCGACGCGACGTGGGACGCATCACCGAACGTCGATGTCGATCTCGCGGTCATCGACCCGAGCGGCAATCGTCTCGCGTGGAGCGGAAAATCTTCGAACGTGCGAGCAACGGATCCGACGAATCGCCGCCACGAAGCGCTCGCCGTTTCGAGCTCTGCGTCGGGCTCGTTCAACATCGAGGTCGTTCGCGCGGCGGGCAGCACCGCGCCAGTCACTGGAACGATCACCATTCGCTCGCTCGGTGAATCGAAAATGATTCCGTTCACGTTGAGCGGTGTTCGCGCAACTGTCGCCAACGTCGTCGTGCGACTCGACTCGCATCTCGAAGCGGCGAGTAACGCGCTTCCGCCGTTCGATCAATCGGCCGGAATTCAAGCGGTGCGCGCAGTTGCGCTCGACACGTGCAGTGAGCCCGGCGGACCGACGGGATCAGGCCGCGTGTCAGTTACCTTCAGTGCATCAGGGCGCGTCTCGAGCGTGATCGTCGCTTCGCCGTTCTTGGGCACGAGCGTCGGTGCATGCATCACGCGGCGTTTGTCACGCGTGCTCGTTGCACCGTTCGACAACAGCGTCGTGACGGTGCCGCGCAGCTTCGTGATCCCGCCCTGAGCTTCTGGGCGGCTGCACGTTGCACCGCTTTTGGGCGCCTATTTATATGTTGCTCGGCGTGGCCGAATTTCAGGGAGCTACGGTGCCGTCGACGACGCGCGCGAGTGACTCGAGCGCTTCGATAACGCGTTGACGATCCGCACGCGGAACTTTTTCGAGCAACGCGGCAATCGTCTGCGACGAGCCTTCCGAAGCTGACTCTGCAGCGCGCTTGCCGCGCGGCGTGAGGCGTACGTCGGTCTGTCGACCATCGTCCGCGCCCTTCTTGCGCGAGATGAAGCCGCTGCGCTCCAAGCCAGCAAGGTTGCGGCTGGCGGTCGATGGGTCGATCCCGAGCGCTGTCGCGAGCGACGACGTCGAGATGGCGCCGCGCTCTGCGATCAGCTGCAGGGTCTCCGCCTGTTGAGGGGTAACGTCTCCGCTACGTGCGCGCTCTCTGCTGATGCGTCCGAGTGCACGCGACACCGTGTGGACTGCGCGCACGAACCTGTCTTGGTCAGCCATGGGGGACCGCATGCATGCTACAAGTTTCACTTCCGCGTCAAGCGGCAGCGAACAGCTTCGCAAAGCGCGTTCAGAATCCCCATGAAATCTCCCTGAAAAATAAGGGTTTTCGCGCGCAAAAAAAATCGACGATTTTTTCCAAGACGAATGCCGCGCGTCGTGTGCGGCGGCGTTGCGGAGCGAATCGCAAGCATCCACGCACGCGAGCACGCTCTTGAATGAGACAGCTCGAGGCCTCGTCAGTCCTAAGATGCGAGGCCAGTCGCACGCGTGCGAAACCTCGCCGAGCGTTCGATGTAGCGTTCTCAAGGAGCCTTCGATGACAAAGCGGTTGTGGCACCTGATCTTGGCAGCACCTCTCCTCGCGGCTGTGACGCTCGGGGCAACGACGCTTCCGACACGGGTTGCGTTTGCGGACGACTCCTGTGGCTCCAAAGAAAATCCGTGTCCGCTCCAAAAATGGATGCGTCAGAACATGGCGCCAGCGCTTGCTGCGGGGGACAACGCGGGGCTCGCTGCGGCGCTCGACAAAGTCACTAAAATTTCTCCGGACGCATCATGGACGACCTGGAGCACGCTGGCGAAACAAGGCTCGGACGCCGCGAAGCGAGGGGACCTGGCAGGCGCCAAGGCCTCCTGCAAAGGCTGTCATGATGCGTACAAGGACAAGTACAAGTCGCAATACCGGACCAAAGCGCCCCCTTCCTGATTGCCGGCCGTATTGCAGGCCTGATCGCAGAGGTGACGTCACGCGCACGTGTCAATTTCGGTGATTGTCGCTTGCTGATGTGTGATTCGGACTCTAGTGTAGGGCTCGCGAAACGATGACCCCCACCGCGTCGCATCCCAACGAGAAACGTGCGGAGACCACCCGCATGTTCGAGAGTAATTTCTTCGAGTGGTTCTCGCGGATCCACCCAGCCACGCCGTTCGTCACGTGGATTCCGGTACTGGCCTACGTCGCCTATCGCTGTGTCGTGCGCGGTGGTGTCGGCGCGCTGTCCGTCGCGGGTCTAGTCGTCGGCGGCTATTTGATCTGGACGATCACCGAGTACGGGCTCCACCGCTACGTTTTTCACTGGACCAAAGACACAGCGTTCGGTCGTCGCGTGCACTTCCTGGTGCACGGCGTTCATCATGATTTTCCGAGCGACAAAGATCGTCTCGTGATGCCGCTCGGCGTGAGCATCCCCGTTGGCACCGCGGTCTATTTGCTTCTCACGGCGGCGTTCGGTCTGCACTTCGGCGAGCTGCTCTACATCGGCTTCGGCATCGGTTACCTGAGCTACGACGGCACGCACTATTACGTGCACCACTTTCGTCAGACGACACGCATCGGTAAATTCCTGAAGAAGCACCACATGACCCATCACCACGCGGATCACGACGGTGGCTTCGGCGTCTCGACGCCGCTTTGGGACTACGTCTTTCGCACGATGCCAGTCGCAAAGGCGGGCGCGAAGGCGGGCGCGAAGCGTGCAACGAAAAAAGCCGCCGCGTAGTCAAACGCAGCGGCTTGGATATTTGTAGTCGTCGCTGCGTGCGTTACTGACGTGCGACTTGCGCCGGCGGCGTGTCGTCGTGCGGCTGCTGCAGCTGCTGAATCTGAATGCGCGCCACCGAAACCGTGCGCGTTTGATGGTCCAAACCGGAGCCGATACGCGCACCCGCTACGAACGCGAGTGATGCACCCACTACTCCGAAAATTCCCATCGCAAGCGACCGTTGCCAAGTTGATTTCAGCATCGTGCCTCTCCCTCTTGCGCCCTGTTGCGCGCCTTGTTGCACTGCTGCGTTGCGTGTCGTCTTCCTCGTCTCGACAGCACGCACGGGGCGCGCATCCGGCGAAGAAGATGGATCTACCCTACCGGAAGAAACGAAAAAAACCTCCGAGATATCCGCTTTTCTCGACGATTTATCCCACTTTTCCGGCGGCAAGCCACTGACGCGCTTTTTCATCATTGCCGAGATGTGTTCATGTTCTGTGCCTTGAGCACATCTTCGCTTTCTCGAGGAAAGTGGCCGAAACGAGGCATGTACTTGTGGCGCAACGCAGCGATCCGCGTGTCCAAAGCGCGCCTCGATGCGAGATGCCACACTTCTTTGGAGGTTGCGGTACGGTTCGAGAATGTCCGACGCGAAAAAGTGGAACCGAGACATCTTCATGGCACTCGCGGCCATTGCTTGGGCTGACGGAACGCTCGACGGCGACGAGGCGGATGCGATTGTGCGCGCAGCCGTGGAGTCTGGGCTCGAGCTCGACGAGATCGCGGAGATCGAAAAGGCGACGGCTACCAAAGTGGACGTAGGCGTCATCGATCGCGCTGGAATGTCCAAAGAGGAGCGGCTGTTCGTCTATGCGATCGCAAGATGGATTGCCGAAATCGACGGCCGTGTCACCGACGAAGAAACAGCGGCGCTCGCGGAGCTTGGCGAGAAGCTCGGCATCCCGGAACGACCACGCGCCCACGCGGAATCTCTCGCGCGCGAGATCGCCAAGCTGCCGGACGGCGATCGTCCTTCGCGATACGACATCCCCAAGTTGCGCTTGCTCCTCAGCGAGCGCCTTCGTGCCGCCCAAGACGCTCGTCGCTGACACACGAGAAACCCGAGCCGAGCTACGCGCAGGCGTCCAGAACGATGATCTGCACATGAACGCGCAAAGTTGTAGAGGTCGCGTCGCGCTAACGTCTAATCTCCCTGGGTTATGACGCCGGGCGAGAAAACACCGTCCATCCCGCCGGAAGGGGGATCGCTGCTTGCGCATCGTTACGAGATCGTGCGCGAGCTCGGACGCGGCGGCATGGGCGTCGTCTTTCTCTGCAAAGATTTGGTGACGAGTGAACGCGTTGCGCTGAAGCGTTTGCGCACACCCGATGAAGCCAAAGGGCAACTGCGGCCGGAAGAGAGTTGGTGGTTTCACCAAGAGGCGCGAGCGGTTGCGTCACTCGAGCATCCAGTGCTGGTGCGCGCTCGCGATTTCGGAACGCTCGCAGATGGCTCGCCGTATCTCGTCATGGACGCGCTGCCGGGTAGGAGCGTCCACGAATGGATGCATACTACACATATGCCGTGGCCGGTGATCTGGTCGCTCGTCGATCAAACCCTCGCCGGTCTCGCACATGCACACGCACGCGGCGTCATTCATGGGGATTTGAAGCCCTCCAACATCATGCTCGACATGGCGACGCGCACCGGCGGCGTCGTGCGTGCGTACATTTTGGATTTGGGTCTCGCCTGGCTTCGTGAAAATCGCCACGACTCACGACTCGATGGCGCTCCCGATCCAGAGCTCGCAACGCACGCCGGCGCGGGCACCGTTGGTTGGGTAGCGCCGGAGCAAATTCGGAAGAGCGCCACCATCGTCGGACCACCAACCGATCTGTATGCGCTCGGTTGCATCATTTATCGCGTGCTGGTCGGCAAAGAAGTTTTCGAAGGCAACGCGCAGGAAGTTTTGCGCGCGCACAAACGCACGCCGGTTCCGCCGCTCGCGCTGCCGTCGGGCGTTCCGGAAGGCGTGAGCGGTTTCGTGCAGAAGCTGCTCGCGAAACGTCCGTGGCATCGTTATGAGTACGCAGCAGACGCGCGTCGCGCGTGGGCGAAATATCGTCCAGCGCAATCGGCGACGCTCGAAGAAGCGGTCGCGAGTGTTCCACCTCCGCCCGCTGCACCCTCGTCGTCTCCGGCGATGGGCCGACAAGTTGCGGCGGCTCGATCACTCGCGCCGGGTCTGCTGGGGTTGCGACCTTCGCCGATGGTTGC
>JBDTFL010000460.1:0-3323 GCA_039937955.1 Polyangiaceae bacterium
GAACGCGCAGGTGGAGAGATTTTACGGCGGGGCCACGTTGCAAAAGGGTCAGACTCCCGCGCCTGCGGATTTGATCCCCTACGAGTATCGACGACGCGTGCTCGTGAACACCGCGGCCGTCACGCGCTCGTACGGCAAAGAGCACAAGACCGACATCAGCTTCGGCGCGGAGATGAACGTTCACGCGTACCAAGACGAGGACGATCTCTCGGCGAAGAACGCGGCGGCAGTCACGCAATTCAACAACGTCGTGCTCCCGGTTTCGGACACGCGCGTGGGTCCATTTCTGCAGCTGCGCCACTACGAAAATCGCTTCGCGAGCTTGCTCGACGCCGACACCTTGGCGCTGCAAGAAAATTATCGTCTCGGTTTCGATCTTTGGGCGCGCGTGTATCCGGTGCTACGCGGATTCGGATCGAGCCGTGATTTCATCGGCACCTATGCGGCCGCGCAATACTCGGAGCAGCTCGGTGATGGTTTGATTCGCGGATCCGTCGAGATCGTTAACGAGTTCCAAACCGGCCAAAATGACGCAGATAATCGCATTTCTGATGCGTCGATCGACGGCACGCTGCGCATCATGACGCCGAGCTTCGGCGTCGGACGATTCGTGTTCGACTCGAGCGCGTACAATCGCTACCGAAACTTTTCGAACGCCACGCAGTTTCTCGGAAGCGACTCGCGTCTGCGCGGTTACCCAACGAGCTTCTTCTCCGGAAAAGATTTCGTGGTCTCCAATCTGGAGTTTCGATCACGCAGCATCGAGATTCTTTCGTGTCAGATCGGCGGTGCGCTCTTCTACGACGTTGGTGATGCCTTCAACGGCTTCGATCATCTTCGTCCTTACGATGCGGCCGGCTTCGGATTGCGCGCGCTCTTTCCGCAGCTCGACCGCGTGGTGTTCCGCGTAGACGTCGGTTTTCCGCTCTCGCGTCCGCTTCCGGCCGACAGCTCCGGCATTCCGGTACCGCCTGTCGCATTCACGTTCGCGTTTCGCCAAGCGTTCGGTGTTCCAAATGCCGGCGCGCTACCCGGTACGGTTCCACAAGCGGTGGACGGCTCCGCACAAACGCATTCCGACACCGTCGTCACGCCCGGTACGACGCCAACGCCGCTTGGCGTGCTGGGTCGTTAGAATTCTAGACGGCGCCGCCTAGCTCGTCTTTTGATCTACGAAGTGGTTTGCACGCGCACGCTCACGACTCCGGCGTGTTTCTCGATCGCTTCGACAAGCTCTGAAACCGTTATTTTTATGGGGAATCGTGCGTCGAAGATGACGGTGGTGCGGTCGCCGCCGTCCATCTTTTTTTCGTACTCGTCGTTCGCGAAGACGACGCCCAGCTTGCTCAGCGTTTCGGTCAGCGCCGAAACACTCTCGCCAGTGTGGTCGAGCACGATCGAGATGCGACGGCGGATGACGTCCTTGTCCTCGAAGCGCCGCAGCAAAGTGAGCGCACCAACTCCGAGCGCGGTGGTGAACGCGGCTTCGACGTACATTCCGCCGCCAGCACAGAGTCCGATCGCGGTGACGAGCCAAAGGGCAGCTGCGGTGGTGATGCCTTGAATGGTGGCGCCGGATCGCAAGATGGATCCGCCTGCCAAGAACCCGATTCCGCTGACGACCGACGCCGCGATACGCGAGGTGTCGACCGCGACGAAATCACCGTCGTGATAATTTTGGAAGTAAACGAAGTGGGTCGACACGACCATGAACGTCGCGGACGCCATCGCGACGATCGCGTGCGTTCGTAGCCCGACGGGTCGTTGATGCCGATCACGTTCGTAACCGATGACCCCGCCGAGGCTCGTTCCGATGAGGATGCGTTCGAGGAGCTCGATGTGTTGTGCGATTGGGAACGCCACCATGGCGAGGTGATGATGACCAGATCGCCACGCATTTGTCACACGAGTTTGTCGTGACCACGCTTTAGGTGCTTGTGGTGCGGTTTGCCGGCACGTTTGAGCGGCGGCGCGAGATCGCGAAACTCACGGAGCGTTTCGACCTCGTTGTGTGCGTTCACGAAATGGGTCGCCTCGCGAAATGCGCTCGAGTCGATGACGACGGGGTACTTGATGTGCGCGAGAGCTCCGGCCGGAAGCTTCGGTAAGCCGGCGCGACCCAGCGCAAACGCGAAGACGAATTCTGGAAGCGGCAACGAGCGGCGGCCGGTTTTGTCGATGATGACCGAGAGCGGAACAGGCTGCGGACCCGACACGTTGAAGACACCACGAATGCGTTTTTCGAGCGCCAAAACGATCGCCGCGACAGTGTCGTCCTCGTGCATGAATTGAAAAAGCGGATCGAAGCCGAGGAGCGTCGGAACGTATTCACCCCGCAAAAACCCGGCTAACGTGCCATGTCGTGACGGGCCGAGCGTGTAGCAAAGACGCAAAACTGTGGTCGTCAAATTCGGATAACGCCACAGCGCGGTGGACGCATAGAGATCAGCCGCCACCAAATCCGAGAGCTCCGGAAAGGACGAGAGCGCCATCGGTGCTTCGTCTTCCGTATGAAAAAGCGGAAGGTCGGGACCGGCGCCGTAATACGTGTGACGCCCGACGAAGATGCAGTGCTCGACGCCGTACGCGCGGCAATGATCGAACACCGCGCGCGTGCCGCCGAGGTTGATGCGGTAACGCTCTTCACCGCGCACGACGAGTGACGTGACGGTGGCCATGTGAACGACGGCATCGGGACGACGACGCCGAAACACGTCTTCTGCGGCACGTTTGCGAATGTCGAACGGATGGACCTCGATGCCGGCGGGTGCATCTGTCCAAGGGCGTGCGTCCACGCCGATGACGTCGTGTCCGAGACTGGCGAGCTTGATGGCGAGCTTGCGGCCGATGGCGCCAGAAATTCCCGGAATCAGAATTTTCATGTCGGATCTCCGCGGCGAGCTCGGCGTCCGCGTTCGATGAGATTTGCGATCGAGCGCTTCACCTCTTCGACGTAACCAAAAATGACCTCGTCCTCTTCGCTGCCAGTACCTTGAAAGACCAAAGGAGCTCCGTAAAAAACTTCGAGCTTCACCGGTAGAGGTAGTGCGAGCAAATACGGCGTCACCGGGATGTAGGGAACGCCGAGCAATTTTCCGAGCGTGCGTGCGTTCGAGATGGTGGGGATGGCATCACCGCCGCCCAGAAAACCGAACGGGATGATCGGCGTTTGCGTTTTGAGCGCGAGCCGCATGAAACCCGTTCCGAAATCCACCAGCGAGTAACGCTCTTTCCAAAGCTTCGCGGTGCCGCGCGCGCCTTCCGGAAAAACCATGAGCAGACGATCTTCTTGGAGCAAACGGATGGCGTGCTCTGGAAGGCCG
>JBDTFL010000461.1:0-4006 GCA_039937955.1 Polyangiaceae bacterium
CGGGTTTTGGATTTCGGATCGGGCAGCGGTCTCGTGGCGATCGCCGCAGCCCGCGCTGGAGCAACGCACGTTCGCGCAGTGGACATCGATCCGATCGCTGCCGTCGCCGCTAGGCTGAACGCCGAGGCCAATGACGTTGCGATCGAAATTTCTGTCGCCGATTTGGTCGGACAAGCACTTCCCGATGTCCACGTCGTGCTGGCTGGCGACATTTGGTACGAGCCCGAGCCGTCGGCGCGCTTTCGCAAATGGCTGCGCGCGCTCGCGAAAAATGGCGTGCGGGTTCTCACCGCAGATCCCGGGCGCATGCATGTTCCTCGACGCGCGCGTGAGCTCGCGCGTTACGACGTGCCGACGCCGTTCGAGCTCGAATCGGTCGAGAAACGCACCGCGCGCGTATTGGCGATCGATCCCTAACCTTAGGCCGGCGAGGCAGCAGCCGGTGCGTCGGATGCTTTCGATCGGAGCAGCGCGATGAGCGACAGCACGTACATGCCGAGCGCAAGGAGCACCAGCATGCGAATGCCGGTGGCCATACTAGCGTACTCGACCCACCCGCCCATCGCAGCGCCGAGCATGTTCGCGCCGAGTGCCGGACCTGCTTCTTCGGATGCCGTGAAGCTTCGTGCGAAGACGAGAGCCGCGAAAAAAATCGGAACGATGTGCACGAGCGCATAGCCCATCGACGGCACCAAGCCAGCGTCGCGAATGATGCCCGGTTCGATCCACCAACTCACGATCAGGCTCAAAAACAAGCCTCCGTAGCCGATCGCGTACGGTACGGGTTTTTTGATGACGATGAGATTTGCCAGCATGATGAAGATGAGCACGAGCGAGATCGTGATCGCGGAAACGACCCACGTCGTACCAAACACGAGCGCGAGTCGATTGATGGCGTGCACCTCCATCAAGAGGAACGCGGCGCCCATGAAGAACATGTGCCAGCGCGCCGGCGACATTTTTCCGATTTGAACACCCTTGACGCGCAAGATGATCGCGGACGTTGCCATGAGTAACGCCACGACGATCAAGTACGCGAACGGAACGGCACGTACGGGCAAGTAGAGGAAGGGCCAATCGTCGGTGGGAAGACCGTCGGCATCGGCGGCTTTGGAGATCGCGTCGATGTCCACCGGGCCTTCGGGTACGCACGAATAGGTGACCCACGGTGCGTAGACGCGTACGTCGGCGGGCTTTCCGCAAGCCTTGGAAACGAGCGCGACGAGACGATCTTTGAACCACGGTTTCCACGTGACGGCGGTGAGAGCGATACGACCGCCCGGCTTCAAGAGTCGACGCGCGGTAGCGATGCTCTCTGCGGTGAAGACGTAGTTGTCGAGGCGCACGCTCGAGATCCCGAGCTGCGTGTGCGAATCCAAAAGGCCGAAAATCACCGTGTCGTAGGAGCCTTTCGGCAAATCGTGGAATGCGTTGCGAGCGTCGTTGATGACCACGCTCACGCGCGGGTCGTCATAAGGTTTTTCAGGATGATGCACGCGTCCCATTTCGACGATTGCGGGATCGATGTCGACGGCGTCGACGTGACCTGCGCCCGCATGAAGCGCTCCCGAAACATCATTGCCGCTGCCCGCGCCGACGATGAGAACGCGTCCGCCTGGGGGTAGCCCGTCGTACTCGTTCTTGTAGTTCGGGTAGCGCTCTTGGATAGCCGGCTCACGAAGATCGACAGCGACTTGATAAAACACGTCGGAGATGTCGATGAGATACGCGTTGCCGAACTGTCCTTCGAGGCTGCGACCCACGAGCTTTTGATACGGCGACCACACCGTGGTGCCGAACGATGGGACGACTGCAGCGACGCTCAAAGCCGCTAAAATTGCGGCGAATTTGCGGGACCGTGAGTCGTCGAGCCACCAGAAGAGCGGCGCGAGGCCGACCAAAATCCAAACCCACGGCGGCATCCACGCGTAACTGAGAGCGGTGAAAACGGCGACGCCGATCAAGCTGCCGAAAATGTTCACCGTGTATCCGGGAAGTTGCGCGATGCCCTTGAACGCTTCGCCCAGAAGTCGTCCGAGCGGAATGAAGAGGAGCGTCATCGCGACGAAGATGGCGACCGCGAAGCCGCCCATCACCGCTTGGCTCGCAAACATTGTCCAAGCCGATGGGTTCACTTCCACGAAGTCGCCCAAGATGTGCTCGGTGCTTCCGAGCGATGCGAATTGACCGAGCGGGGTGCTCACCGCGATCGACCCGAGCGAGAGCACGACCGAGATCGGCACGAGCCACATCAAGAAGAGGAGAACGTGCTTCGATGATCCGCCGCGCAAAAAGCAGCCGATTCCCATTCCGAGATAACAGCCGATGAGCGGAACGTTTTTGTAGAACGAGAAAACGCGAAACTGCGAGCCCGTATAACGAATGAGCATCACCTCGACGAAGAGCGCGACGAAGCTCGCCATGAAGAGGGTGGGAATCGGCCTGCCGATGGCGCGCTCGGTGCGTGAGTCTTCGACAACCTCGGCGATCCATCGGCGTCGTAAAAATCCGAGCGCTCCGACCATCGCGAGCGCGAGCCCACCGGACGCTATCCATGGCGATGCCTCGCCTTGTGATCCGCCGAAGGCGATCAGCGATGCGCCGATCAAGAGAGACGCTAGTCCCCAAAGCGTGACTGCCGGGTCGGTTTTAGCCATCGATTGCCGACAATAACAGTTAAGTGCAACGATCGACGCTCGACGACAGACGACGCGCACGATGACGGCGGATCAGCGCGAGGACGTCGACCGCGAGCTCAATCGGGGAGTCGCATTCGCTCCGTGCCCCACACGTGACCGTCGTCGTCGCGGACGTGGACGTCGACCCAGTCGGGCCTGGGTTTGCGAGCGAGCGTCATTCGAAATCGCGTCGGAAAAACTCCGTGAGGCGCGAAGAGCGGCGGCGCCAAATAGCCGTTTCCGGTTCCGACGGTGACGCCAGCTGCAGTCGCATCGATCGAAAAATGTTGGACCGTGCGATCGTAGAGATTGTCGCCCGTGCGGTTCGCGAGCTCGAGACTGACGAAGACGTCGCGCGCGGTGCGTTCGCGCCAATCGATGCTCTTGAAACGTACTTCGATGTCCGCCGCCGATGGTGGCCGAGACGGCGGAGGATCGGGCAATTCGTAGAGCTCCGCCGCTGCGTAGGTTCCAGTGAGCGCGCCGCCGAGTCGCGCGACGGCGTCTGCATACATCGTGCGGTCCTCCGCGCTCAAATCGTTCGCATGAAGAACCACGTAACGCAGGCCGGCGATGTGCGCGACACGAAGCGCCTCGAAGCCGGGGACCGTTCCATCATTCTGGTGCGACCAGTTGGTGACCTGATTGAAGTAGTACATGCCCCAACCGGACACGCCGTTCATCGTAGGCCGACCGTATATATTTGCATAATACATGCGTCTGCCGGCGTCGCCCTTCTGCGCTGCGGGCTCGAACCACGTCGCGGGAAACTCGACGACGGCACCGGGCTTCGGAGCGTGAGCAAGGACATCGTAAATCGGCGGTGCGGTCACGAGCGTCGGCATCGGCCGAATCGGAATGGGCTCGGTGCGCAGATCCCAAAGAACGGCTCCCGCGGCACCCACGATGAAAATCGTTCGCGATATTTTTCCCGGCAGCGCGAGGCTGACGGCGCGTACGCCCATGCCCGCGAGAACTGCAGCGCACATCGACGAGACGAAAAAAAATCGTGAAGGCGTTCGCACCTGCTCGAAGCCGGGTAGCGATTGAATCTTCAGCCAGAGACCCGGGCCGAAGTCGTGGGACCTGCTGGTGATCTCGGGTCCGAAACAAAACGCCGCGTAAATCAAGCCGATCGCTGCATAGATCGGCGCGGGCGACACACGCTCCGGCACGCCTTGAAAGAGCGCGCGATGCAGCGCAAAAATGCTCGCGGCGGCGATTCCACCGAGCAGCAGGTCGCGCGCCCAGTCGTCGAAGATGGCGAAGAAGGCGAGCAGGATCAGAGCTGCCGCAAGCGCCGACGCTCGCGCGACGCCGAAGGGAAC
>JBDTFL010000462.1:0-5841 GCA_039937955.1 Polyangiaceae bacterium
CAATTTCCGCGTGCAGTCGCGCCTGTCGCGACTTGTCGGTCGTGACGGCCACTTCCGCGCGAAGCTGACTCAGCATTCCGTCGGCGGCTTGCAGCGCCTTCAGCGCCTCGAGCGCTTCCGCCGAAACGATTTCAGTGTGCTCGCCGGTTTCCGAAAGGCTCGGCGTCGAGGGGTTTTCCGACATGTTCAGGCGCGTGGGGCGTGTGGTGATCGCCTACGAGCTCGGATTCGAAGGTACCGCAAGCGACAGCCGTTTCGCGAGAAATTCTCACTCACGTTTCTTACGTAAGCCCGCATCGTGTTGCTTCGTTGTTGCTTGACTTGTCGAACGCGGACGGCTTGCAGGGGCGCGCTCAGGTGAGGACGTCGAGCTTCTCGTGAATTTTGGACTCGATCGTCCCCTTCATCACCCGGAGCATGAGTGGCAGCTCGACGGTCACGCGAACGGTTTTGTCGGTGACCTCGACGTGCCCTTTGGTGCCCTTGGCCACGCCGCTCGGCGCGTTGAAGGCGATCGAGTCGCCGTCCCACTTCCACTCGATGCCGATCTTCTGCTCCATGCTGCGCGCGAGCTCCTCGGCTTTGAGGCGGGCGTCTGCCTTGGAGAGGGTGTGGCTTTTGGAGATATCGATCGTGCTCATGTGGGCCGAAGGCACTAACGCGAAATGGCAGCGACGCCAAGAAGTTGAACGGTCCGGCTTGGAAGAAAAACGCCGCGGAGAGGCTCGAGGACGCGTGCTGACTGCCCATTTCACCATCCCGACGGACGATCTGCGCGTCCGGACCGGCGCTTCCGCCATCCCGGGGCCTCAACCCGTGGTCAGTGAGCCTTCGGGTATCGTCTGGCCGTTCGTCGCCGCCGCCGATGTTGCGGGCGTGGTCGTCGGCGCGCTTTTCCCGCGCTTGGTCCGCTTGGCCGCCGTGTAGCTGCTCCGGAATTTGGCCTGCACATCGGGCTGCTTTCGGAAGACGTAAACGCCCGCCGCGCGCACCTCGCTCATTGCTTGCTCGAGGAGCGTCGCGTAGCGGTCGCGCAAATCTTTTTCTGCGCCTCCTTGTGCGTCGGCGGCGCGCCGCTCCGCCACCATCGCCTCGAGCGACGCTGCGACCTGCGACGCGCGCGTTCGTTTCTTCGTGCGATCGCTCACGACGCGCCCGAGCTCGCGCTCGTACTTGGTGAAGAAGGCAGTGAGGTCTTTCAGATCTTGCACGAGATCGTCGAGCCCTTCGCCTTCTTGAATGTAGTTGAGCGTGGCTTGCGCATTGTCGTCGGAGCGGAGCGCGTAGCGGCCGTC
Source organism: Polyangiaceae bacterium (assembly GCA_039937955.1). Classification (GTDB taxonomy): domain Bacteria; phylum Myxococcota_A; class Polyangia; order Polyangiales; family Polyangiaceae; genus JAICXU01. The sequence continues at coordinate 1,296 of JBDTFL010000462.1, forward strand.
GGCGACCATATCGGAGCGGAGCGAGACGCCTTCCTTCTCGAGCGCGATCTCCGGCTTCGTGCGGACCTTTCCTCGCGCTACCACCAGCGTCGCCTGCGCTTCGGTCAGCGCCGCGGCGCGCGGTCCGAGCGCTGCAATGAGCGACTTTTCCACGCCCACCTGCACCAAGACGTTTGCTTGTGCGGTCGCGACCTTTTCGAGCGCGCGCGCTTCGCCGATCAGGCGATCGACTGGGATGCTCGGTACGCGCACGTCCGCTGCGGCGAGCGCTTTGGCCTGCGCGAGCACCGCGTCCGCAGTCGTCCTAGAAGCGGCGGCGCTCTTTTTTTTCGTCGGCACCTTGGTCGCGCTCTTCGTCTTCGGGCTCTTCGTTTTCGTCGTCTTGGTCGTTGCCTTCGCCATGATGGGTCCCCTCCGGAAAGACAGCATACGCGCCCCTTTTTCAGCTGCAGATGGGAAAGTGCTCTCCCGCTTTACAGCGACTTTCTGTCGTGCGAGAAAACGCCAAATGCGATCAAGTGCGACGTGGGTGGGCGTAATGGCAGTGACGTTGGCGGCGTGCGGAGGCTCGGACGGCGCGCCCGGTGCGACGGGTGCGACCGGGCAAGGCACGGCGGGTCCGGCTGGTCCTGCGGGGCCTGCCGGTTCATCGACGAACGCCGATGGCGGGACGAGCGCCGCCGCGCGCCCGACCCACGCACCACAAGGGGTCTCGTTTGCCGACATCGATCCGACCCGGACCCGCATCCAGGGCTCGATCTTTCTCCACAAGGCGGCCGACGAGTCTGACGTGACTTCTTACGCGGTCTATTACGGCTCGAGCGCGACCAAGAAGCTCTTTCTCACGCCGATCTTCGTCGCCCCCGCGGGGGCCGACGTGAGCTATCCCATCGACCTCGATCCGCCCCCTCCGGCGGCGACGAACCTCATCGCATTTTCGCAAAATGCGGCGGGAGAGATGGCGACCGGCGTTGCATCCCCGTTCCACGACGGCGTCCCGACGGCCGTGGACATCTCGGCTGGAACGGGCACGAACAGCGGGTACGCCCCCATTGCTGCTCTGGATGCCGCGAACGGCAAGCTGCTGGTCGTAACCGACGACAACTCGAACTCCGACAAGCCCAGCCTCTTTCGCTGCAACCTTGACGGCACCTCGTGCACGCACACCGACATTTCGTCGGGGCAGGCCGCGGGCAGCGGTCTGGCGCCGTCGATTGCGGTCGACGCAGCGAACGGCAAGCTGCTGGTCGTGACCGATGACAACTCGAGCTCCGACAAGCCCAGCCTCTTTCGCTGCAACCTGGATGGCACCTCGTGCACGCACACCGACATTTCGGCGGGGCAGACCACGGGCAGCGGACATTCCCCCTCGATCGCGGTCGACGCGACGAACGGCAAGCTCCTGGTCGTAACCGAGGACCTCTCGAACTCCACCAAGCCAAGCCTCTTCCGCTGCAACCTGGACGGCTCGTCGTGCTCGCACACCGATATCTCGGTCGCGGCCGGTACCGGCAGCGGCTACTCCCCCTCGATCGCGATCGACGCGCTGAACGACAAGCTCCTCGTCGCCACCGAGGACGCCTCGAATGCATTCAAATTAAGTTTGTTTCGCTGCAACCTGGACGGTACGTCGTGCTCCTACGTCGATATCTCGTCCGGATCGGGGGATAACAGCGGGCTAACGCCGTCGCTCGCAATCGACGCGGTCAACGGCAAGCTCCTGGTCGCGACGCAGGACTACTCGAACGGGGGCGGGCCCTCGCTCTTCCGTTGCAACTTGGATGGCACGTCGTGCACGCACACGGATATTTCGGCGGGGCATGCGAACAGCGGGCAGTACCCGTCGCTCGGGATCGACGCGGTCAATGGCAAGCTCCTGGTCGTGACGGGGGACGCCTCGAACGCCTACAAGCCAAGCCTCTTCCGCTGCAATTTGGATGGCACGTCGTGCAGCGCGTTCGATTTATCGGCCGGGCAAGGCGCGGGCAGCGGATTGGGGGCAAGGATCGTCGTGAATGCCGCGACGAATCAGTTTCTTGTCGTCGCGAACCACGGCGCCAATGGCCACAAGCCGGGGCTCTTCTTGTTGCAGTAGCGCCGCGCGCTACTCGATGCGCCGCACGATCCAAAATCCGCGCGGCGTGTCGATGACGTCGCTCACGCCGCCGACCGGCAGCGAAAACAGCGCGTACTCGGGGGCGGGCTCGAGCACACCACGTTGCATCGTTCCTAAATTATCCGAGGATCCGTTGTCGCCGCGTTGAACCGCGCCTTTGAAATCGGTCTTTGCGTCGGCCGCGAGCTTCTTCGCGAGCTCGAGCGCCTCCGGTTTCGTGCGCGCATTTTTCGGCGCGGCCTCGGCGCCGGCATACGTGACCATCACGACGCCGAATGTCACCTCGTGCGGCACGTGCTCACTCAAAGGAGGAACTGCGGTGCCGTCGAGCATGCGATAGCCCGGACCCGTTCCGCTGTTCACCGCTTGATCGCCGAGCGTCACGGCGCCGAGATCGAGACCTCCGCCGTCGAGCGTCGCGGCCGTGGTGGACGCGGTCGCTGAGTCGTCAGCGTTGGGGGCCGCAGCAATCGCAGCGGTCTTTTGTTTTGGTGTCGCGAAGAATGCGAGCGCAACGCAGAGCGCGAGAACGCCGACGCCAAGCACGATCGACAGCCACCGTTGCATGTTTTAGTTGCTCGTTTTGTCTTCGGGCGCGTTGGACGCGTCTGGCGCAATCGTGTCGTCGGTCGGCGACGGGCCGAATTGCTCGTACGGGCGCATCGTGGCCGGCGGTGGGTCGCCGTAAAGCTCCAGCTCCGCGGCGAGCCAGTTTTCTCGGTTGATCAGCGCTTTCGTTTTCTCTGCGACGGTCGCATCGGCCGTTGCATCTTGATTCAAAAGCTTGCCGAGCTCCTCTTGAACATCGGCGAGATCTTTTCGAACGATGACCGGATCGATCGTCTCTCGATCCGTGTAGTCATCGGTCAAGATCACGACCTTCGTCTCGCCGGTGTCAGCGCCTTTTTCGTCGCGGACGGGACCCACTTCGGCGAATCCGGTTCCGACGGCGACTCTGTGCTCCGCGGTTCCTTCGCGATACGTGACGATTCCGGTTCGCAACGCGGCGAGCAGCGGAAGGTGACCCGGAAGAACTCCGAACTCACCTTCGACGCTCGGCGCACGCACCTCTTCGACCGTCTTCTTCAGCGCGCGCCCTTTCGGCGTCACGATCTCGAGCTCGATCGCCACGGGCTACTTCTTTTCCGCGCTGGAGCTCTTCATCAGGTCGGCGGCCTTCTGCTTCATCTCTTCGATGTCGCCGACGAGATAGAACGCCTGTTCCGGATACTTCGCGTCGTCGTCGTATTTGCCGGCGAGGATTTCTTCGAAGCTCTGGATGGTTTTTTCGAGCTTCACGAGCTTGCCGCTCATGCCGGTGAACTGCGCGGCAACGAAGAACGGCTGCGAGAGGAAACGCTGGATTTTACGGGCGCGCGAGACGATCAGCTTGTCGTCCTCACTGAGCTCGTCCATGCCCAAAATCGCGATGATGTCTTGCAGGTCCTTGTACTTCTGGAGCGTCTGCTGCACCGAGCGCGCGATGTTGTAGTGACGCTCACCGACGACCTGCGGATCGAGCATCGTCGACGTGGAGTCGAGCGGGTCGACTGCCGGATAAATTCCCAGCGACGCGAGATCGCGGGAGAGAACCGTCGTCGCGTCCAAGTGCGCGAAGGTCGTGGCCGGCGCGGGGTCGGTCAAGTCGTCGGCGGGGACGTAGATGGCCTGAACGCTGGTGATCGAGCCTTTGTTGGTCGAGGTGATGCGCTCTTGGAGCGCGCCCATCTCCGTAGAGAGTGTGGGCTGATAACCAACGGCGCTCGGGATACGACCGAGGAGCGCGGAGACTTCCGAGCCGGCCTGCGTGAAGCGGAAGATGTTGTCGACGAAAAGAATGACGTCTTGTCCTTCTTCGTCGCGGAAGTATTCGGCAACGGTGAGCGCCGACAAAGCGACGCGTGAGCGCGCTCCCGGCGGCTCATTCATCTGGCCGAAAATAAGCGCGGTCTTGGAGATGACGGGCTCGCCGGTATCCAACTTCGATTCGCTCATCTCGAGGTAGAGGTCGTTGCCTTCACGCGTGCGCTCACCGACGCCGGCGAAGCACGACACACCGCCGTGGGCCTTCGCGACGTTGTTGATCAGCTCGAGGATGAGGACGGTCTTACCGACGCCGGCGCCGCCGAAGAGACCAATTTTTCCGCCTTTGCGGTAGGGCGCGAGCAGGTCGATGACCTTGATGCCGGTCTCGAAGACCTCGACTTTGGTCGACTGCTCTTGAAACGTCGGAGGCGCACGATGGATGGGCGCGGTCTTCTTGGCGTTGATCGGCCCCTTTTCGTCGACCGGATCACCGATGACATTCATGATCCGTCCGAGGCACTCCGGGCCGACCGGCATCGCGATGGGGGCGCCGGTATCACGCGCTTCCATGCCGCGAACCAAGCCGTCCGACGTGTCCATGCAGATGGTGCGAACGGTGTTTTC
>JBDTFL010000463.1:0-3846 GCA_039937955.1 Polyangiaceae bacterium
GCGCGAGACCGACCGAGCGACCGACGATGCGCGGCGTGATGAACATGCCGTCGCCGATTTGCACTGCGCCCATGACGATGAAGACCCCCGCAATTTGCCCAACGCCGTGCCAGTCGAGCATCGCGACGACGAGCGCCAAAAATAATCCGCAGCCGAATCCGATGTACGGAACGAACGCGAGCATGCCGGTCATGATGCCGATGGGAACGGCGAGGCGAATGTCGACGATGCGAAGCCCACTCGCGTAGAGCGCCGCGAGCACGATGTTCGCGGTGAGTTGTCCGCGAACGTAACCGCCGAGCGTGCGGTGAACTTGGCGCGCGATACTCCGCGTTTGGCCGAGCCAACGACGTGGCACGAGCTGCGTGCCGCGATCCATGATGCGATCGAAATCGATCAGCAAGTAGAGCGCGAAGACCGGCACGATCATGAAGCTGAAGACGATCGACAAATAACCGAGCGTGCCGAACAGCGCGAAGGCGAGGGTGCTCATCGCGCCGGGTCCTTGCGATTGCAAACGCTCGGCAATGGCGCGACCGAGATCACCGAGCGAATGTGGTGTTCGCACGTGGAAATTCGACCAAAGCCACGGCTCGAGTCGATCTTGCAGACCTTGCACTTGTTGCGGCAAATCGGCAGCAGCCGCGCGCAGCTCATCGAATAAAATCGGAATGGCGTACGTGATGGTCACGATGAACATTCCGAAGATTGCGCTCATCACGATGAGCGCGCCGAGCGGACGCGGCACCTTCCACGCTTCGAGTCGGTCGACGAACGGATCGAGCGCGTACGCGAGCAAGAACGCGAAGAAGAGCGGCACCAAAACACCGCGCAATACATAGGCGAGCACGCACGCCGTAACGGCGACGCCAAAGACGATCGCGCGGCGCGACGCTTGTGAGGCCGCGGCCTGAGACGCAAGAGCCGTAGCTGCCGCTCGCCCGATATGAGCGGAAACGCGCGTCGGCGGGCGCGACGGGGGCGGCGTTGAAATCACGAGGTAAGCCTAGCTGACCTTCGGGAAGCTGTGCCGCGTGATGCGCCGCTTGCCGCGGAAAAAGGCTCGACGTAGCGTGCATCGCTCATGACCTCGCATGCCGATTCGCAGCCTCATTCGCAGCCTAGTTCACTGCCGAAATTCGACGAGAATCTGCCTCGCCCGGTACCGGAAATCGCGGTGCAAGAGGGGGCGACGCTGCCGCGTTTGGTCGGCGTGATGCGACGGCTTTTGGCCGACGACGGTTGTCCGTGGGACCGCGAGCAGACGCTCGAGTCGCTTCGCAAGTACGTGCTCGAGGAGGCGTGCGAGGTGATCGACGCGATCGAAGGCGGCAATCGGAGCGAGCTTCGTGAAGAGCTCGGCGACTTGATGCTCCAGATCGTTTTTCAAGCGGAGCTGGCGCGGCGTGAAAAGGCATTCGCGATCGACGACGTGATCACGGCGATCGTCGACAAGCTCGTCTCGCGTCATCCGCACGTCTTCGGCGATCTCGAGGCGAAAGATGCTGAAGAAGTTTTGCGCAATTGGGAAAAGCTGAAAGCCAAAGAGAAGAAATCCAAGGGAAAAGAAGGGGTTTTGTCCGGTGTGCCCCGTTCTCTTCCCGCGCTGACGCGTTCGCAACGCGTCGGCGAAAAAGTGGCGCGTGTCGGCTTCGATTGGGACGACAAAGAAGGATCACGCGCGAAGGTCGACGAAGAGCTCGGTGAGCTCGACGAAGCGATCGCGAAAAAGGATTCGGCGGCGATCGAAGAAGAGATGGGCGACGTGCTCTTCGCGCTCGTGAATCTGTCGCGACACATCGACGTGGATGCGGAAGGGGCGCTGCGCCGAACCATCGACAAGTTCACGAAGCGTTTTGCGCACGTCGAAAAGCGGGTTCACGAAAAACACGGAGGGTGGGGTGATCCGCGAGAGAAGAAGGGTGAGGCGGCCGCGATTCCCTTGTCGGTGCTCGATACATATTGGGAAGAAGCCAAGCGTTCGGGGCTGTAATTTGCTAAGTTGCGCGCTGTCGTGTCGCTCAAACCCGTAGAAATTCAGCCTCTCGCGCGCACTCCCGAAGAGTGGAGCGTCGCGGCGCGTTCGCTGTTCACTGGCGCGCGCGGTTTTCACGGCAAGCAAATCTTCAAATGGATTCACGGCCGCGGCGTGATGGATCCCACGAAGATGATGGACCTGCCTCGCGCGCTTCGTGAGGCGCTCGTCACGTTGGATCTCGCGAATGCGATGACCATCGCTACCGAGCAGAGGTCGACCGACGACACACGTAAGCTGCTCGTGAAGATGCGCGACGGCGCGACGGTCGAAACCGTTTTGATTCCGAGCGTGACGGGCGGGCCGAATGGACTGCCTTCACCGGTCGAAGCCTATTCGTCTGCCGTAGATGCCGACGCCGGCGCTGCGGTCGACGACGAAACCGAAGACGACACGCCCGATCATTTTGGAAACGGACCACGAAAAACCCGCGTAACGCAGTGTATTTCGACGCAGGTCGGTTGCGCCATGGGCTGCGTGTTTTGCGCAAGCGGCGTCGCTGGTTTGAAACGCCAGATGACCTCGGAAGAAATCGTCGCGCAGGTGCTCATCGGAAAGTCGCGGCTCGACGAAGACGAAGATCTGCGCGGTGTGGTTTTGATGGGGATGGGCGAGCCGCTCCACAATTACGAGAACACCGCGCGCGCGCTCCGTTTGCTCACGCACCCGGACGGCATTGCTCTTTCCAACAGACGAGTGACGGTTTCGACAAGTGGCCTCATTCCGGAAATCGAGCGGCTCGGAAAAGATTTCGATGGACAGATCGGCCTCGCGATTTCACTGCACGCAGCTGAAGACGCGACGCGCTCGTCGCTCATGCCCATCAACAAAAAATATCCGCTCGCGAAATTGATCGATGCTCTCCGCGCGTATCCGCTGCCCAAGCGTCGTCGCATCACCATCGAATACACGCTGGTCGCCGGGAATAACGACAACGTGTCGGAGGCTAAGAAGCTCGCGCGGCTCCTGCATGATTTGCCGGTCAAAGTTAATTTGATTCCGGTGAATCCGATCGAAGCGCGCGACTACGGCCCGCCGAGCATGGCCGGCGTTTTGGCATTTCAAAAAGTCCTCTGCGACGCCGGATATTCGTGTTTCATTCGGCGTCGTCGCGGCGACGACGTAGCTGCAGCATGTGGTCAGCTCGCGCTACTCGGCGCGAAACCGAAAGTTAGGCTGAGACAAACCTCGTGATCCCTTACATCCACATTCGCGACATCCAGCTCGGCCCAGTCCCTCTTCATCCGTTCGGCATTCTCGTCGCCACCGGCGTTTTGATCGGCACCGCGCTCGCCACGTGGCGCGCACGGGTTCGCAATGTCGACTTGGACCTGCTCAATTCGTTCATCACGTGGATGCTCGTCGCCGGCTTCATGGGCGGTCACATGCTCGACACGATCTTCTATCACCCAACGGAGATCGCTCGGTTCGACGACGCCGGCCACTTCGTGTTTACACGCCCATGGTCGCTGTTCTTTTTGTGGGAAGGCCTATCGTCGTTCGGCGGGTTCATCGGCGCCTTCATCGGCGTCATCCTCTGGAAATATTTCTACATGAGGACCGTCGCCAACATCGGCGGTTTTGTCGAAATCGCCTGGTTTTCTCGGCGAAAAAGGGCTCTGCCGATCATGCCGTTTTGCGACGTCATCCTCTCTGTTTTTCCCATCGCATGGGTGTTTGGTCGCAGCGGTTGCAGCGTGGTGCACGACCACCCGGGCGCGCGTGCCGCAGCCGACGCCATGTTCGCGGTCGCGTATCCGGACCGTCCGCCGGTCTACACGCACTTCATCGAGCTCATTCACGGCACCGCG
>JBDTFL010000464.1:0-4844 GCA_039937955.1 Polyangiaceae bacterium
CGCCGCGCGCCGCCAAGCGAAAGAGCCCGCGCAGGCGATCGCCGTGAAACAGCAGGGTTGGAGGAAGTGCAGACATCAACGCCAGGAGCCCTTTCTCCAAATACGGATGCGCGAGACGAATGCCTGCGCGATGTGCGAGCTCGTCGAAGAGCTCGAGCGGCCGTTCGAGAAAAGCGCCGCGCGCGAGATAATCGAAGCGATCGGTCGGCGTGTCGACGCGTGCTGGCCTCCACGCCGCGGCATCGGCCTCGAGAAACGCCTGGAGGCGCGGACCTGCCCAAGGCCACTGCGAGAGATGGATTGCTGACCGCCGACGCCGACGAATTCCGCGCGGCATGATCCGCGCGCCGAGCGGTCGCACGATGAAGCTGGAGATACGCCGGGTGATACTCACGTCCCGCGAAAACCGGAGTCGACATGCTCGAAGCGAGGCGTCGAGTGGATGCCGAACGAAATGATTGGCGAGCAAACGTGGAAAGCCATCGAAGAGATCATCGCCGCCCAAACCGCTCAGCGCGAGATCTGCTCCGGTCTCCGCAGCGCGTCTTACGAGCTCGAAGTCCGTCGGTGCGGTGGGGGTCCACATCGGCATTCGAGGATCGTCCAATTGCGATCGCATCCCCGACGCGCAGTCGGTTGGGTTGATGCGAACCGCGACGATGCCGAGTGCGCGCTCGAGGTCTCGCATGTAGGGTCGGTCGTCCCCCTCCCCGCCGAAATGCAGCGCCACAGCGCCAACCTCCGATCGATTCGCGCCACGACTGACCGCGACAGCGGCCGCCAAGAGCGCGCCCGAATCGACACCCCCGCCAGTGAAAACGGCAACGCGTTTTGCTCCGAGCATCGTGCGCTCGACGCTTTGCATGACGAGTCGCCAGAGCTCGTTCGAGGCCTCGACGGCGGTCATCTTCAACGGTTCGATGTGGGTTTGTGTCGTTTGGACGTCTGACTTCCCACTGGCGTCGATCGTCACAACGCTGTCGTTCGGAACGCGATGAATGTTCTCGAAGATCGACTGCGTGGGCAGCGGATCGGTCTCGGCGATCAGCGACGCAAGTGCGTCGACGTCGACTCGCGTGTCAATCGTTCCGAGATCCGCCGGTGATTTCGCCGTTTCGACTCGTCGGTCGCGGAGCGTCCAATACACGGGCGGAAGGCCAAACGGCTTTCCCTCGAGAACGCTTATGGGTTTCAACGGCCCGTCGCGTGGGCGGTGCAGGCTGAGCGCAGACGCATGCGCTGCAACTATATCTTGGGCCTTAAACCCGAGGTCTCTTTCGGGCCGTGCGTCTTCACGAGGGTCACGTCACGTACCGAACCGAGATGTCGCAGCGTCGCACCCGGATACGCCTTGCGTACTCGGCGATCGGGCTCGTTTTGCTTCGTCTCAAGGTTTGCCACGGCGCGCATCACACGTTCTCCTCCATCAAGCACATAGCATATGTTGCACGTCGCTGGCCCGAGATTCATTCCTTGTTCCCGCCCCGTCCACCTAACGCCTTGCCCTTATGAAACCGCTGTTTTCTCGCCTGTTTTCGCATGCCCGCCGCTTGCTGACCGAGCGCAGCGGCCGCCGTACGCGTCTGGTCGTCGCCGTATTGCTGCTCCTTTCCTGTGCGACGACGGTCCGTCATGTCGACGAGGACCAGGTGCGGGCCATTGTGGCAAAACGCATGGATTGCGACGAGCAGCTCGTCGAGGTCGTCGCCCAACCTAGCGGCAGCGACCGCATCGCTTATTACGACATCCACGCCTGCAACAAGACCGCGAGCTACTATTGTACCGAGCACAATCGGGTGGTGGCGTGCGACGACGCCGCAAAGCCAACGACATCGAGCGACTCGAGCTCCACGGGCGACTACGACACCAGCGGCTGCAATTGCGGAAATTTATTTGCGAGTCACAGGTCGAGCCCGGCGGCATCACCTGCGAACAATTCGGTGATGCCATCAACGCAGCGGATCAACAACAACGGTCGCTGAAATTTTAATCTGCGCGTGTTCGCTCACGGCGCGGCTTCTAGCCACGCGATCGCGTCCTGCAGCTTCTCGGGATTCTGTGCCGGCGCATACGTGTGACCGACCGCGCCCAAATCGACGAAGCGTGTCGGAAAGCCTGCAGCAGCCAAGCTCGCGGCTTCTTTTTCGAGCGGCTTGCGCATCATGTCGTAGCGGCCCGACGCAAATGCTACGCGAGAAATTCCGGCCTTTTTGAATTCGTCCGCGGTCGTCTCGATGTCGGCGCCGATGAAGAGCGCCGCGCGAAATTTTCCGGGCTCCGCCTTGATCAAATTGCGCGCGGTGTATCCGCCTTGTGAAAATCCGATGAGCACACGTGGCCTCTGCGCATCGACCGCTTGCGGATACAGCGCCGAAATTTTTTCTTCTGCGCTCTTCACCGTTGCGACTTGCGCGAGCGTCGAGCCCGCCCACGTGCCGCCGCCGCCTTGACATTCGGTCGGTGCGCTCGGACACAAAAGCCACGACGCGCTCGTTGCACCCTCGCGAAAATACGGACATCCATTTCCGGGATCGCCACAAATTCCGTGCAGGTAAATGGTGAGTGGCTTTGCGCCGTCGTTCGATGATGGCGCGAATGCGTACGTCGGCAGGTCACCACGCGCGAGGGTGAGCATGCTCACGTTTGCGGGCTTTGCCCCGAGGGCGGAGCTCCCTTCGGTCCCCTGGGCATTTGCGCGATCGACGAAGATCGTCATCGCCGCCATCAGACACACCGCTGCCACAACGCGCAATGCGCGCCCATCCATGAAACCCATGACGACACGGCTCCTTTTCGAGCACGCGCGCGGCGCCTATTGCGCAGCTGCGACTCTCGAGAAGGCATCGCTTCAGCAAGCCAATGTGTGACCGAGAAAATACCTACGTGTATTTTACACGTATTTGCATGTATTCGTCACGGACCGCTGGGATTGCTCGGCATAGACGTCGATGTCGGGCGGGTCGGATGTTTTCTGTCCGGGGCTGGCTTGCTCGGCGGCGAGGAAGACGACGTCGGAATGGGTGCCAGGGAGCTCGGCGCGACGGTCGGCAGCTGCTCAGGATTCAGAGCATCGGTCGCGAGCTTCCGTGCATTCTGCACGTTTTGCGCGGCGTCACCTGCCGGATCGAGATTCTTCGCGCGATCGAGACCATCCAAACAATCGGTCCACGCGAGCGCATCGCACGATGCGAGCGCACGTTTGCGTTCATCGGCCGCGCGTTCGAAAGGTGTGAGCTCGTGCGGCTGCACGATGTCGGGACGAGCGATCGGTTCGTCACGATGCGTGTGACGCCACCAGATGATGGCGAGAATCCCGACGATGCCGAGCGCCGCGAGCGCTGCGAGATCCGCCGCCCAGCGCGTTCGTAGATGACGACGCAAACGACTCACGCGCTGACGAATGCGCGGCGCGGGAATTTTAGCGCTTTCCGCGATCGCCTCGAGCTTCTCGCCGTCCCCTTCGCGTAGCAGCCATTCGAGTGTCTGACGGTCCTCTTGTTCCTTCGGCAGCTCGCGCATCGCCCAGCGCAGCATGTCGTTCACGGCAACGTCGTTTGCTTCTTCACCGACGTCCGGCACGTCGAACGTCTCGCGTTTTGCACGGCGGTGATAGTCGGCGACTTTGTTCCGCGCGATGCCCCAAATCCATTTGCGCATCGCCTCGGGCTCTTCGGGCTTCGTGGCCGAGGAGAGCGCTTCGACCAACGTGGACTGCACGACATCCTCGACGTCGCGCTCGGGCACACGTTTGCGCACCATCGAGCAGAGCGCGTTGCGAAACGTGGAGGAAGACCAGTCCGAAGTCATGAATGCGGGTCGCACGATCTCACGTCGTGCGGCGCCATCAAAGTGTGACACGGGTCGTGCGCTTTTTTTTGGACCTCAGATCAGACGAAGAATACCGAGGAGCGGAATGAGCACCGACTCGGGTCCCTGCTCGTCGATTTGCACCTGCAGCTGATAGAGCGCGCGCTCGAGCACGAAGGCGTCGAACAAAATCGAAGCCTCTTTCAAATCGGCAGGAATGAACGGGGCGGGCACGGCCTTCGCGAAGTACGCGCGCAAGAATGCGGCGCTCGCCCAGGTGGCCCATTCCGAAGCCCAAGGAGCAGCGGTTTCGAAATCGCTTTCACGAACGCGTGACGAATCGAGCAAGACTTTGGTCGCCGCAAAATCGAACGAACGGACCATGCCGGCCAGGTCGCGAAGCGGTGAACGTTTGCGTTTGCGTTCGGAAAGCGTGCGTTCGCCCCGACCGTCGAAGCCAGTGAGCACGAAATTTTTCCCATTGAAGAGCGCATTGCCAAGATGGAGATCGCCGTGGACGCGGATGCGTTGCGTGGCCATCTTCGAGCTCAAAAGTGGCTCGAAATGCCGGAAAATATCGCCCTCTTTCGTGAGGACGATCTCCGCTTCATGACGCGCGCGCTCGTTCAAACGAGGCAGTGCTTCACGAAGGGAACGAAGTACCTTGCCGCTCAAATTTCGGAGCGATTGGTATTTCGATCGGCGATCGAGCGTTGAGTAGGGCTCGGGAGCGAGCTCAGGATCCCGGATCGACGCAAGCGCGCTGTGGAGCTCGGCGACGACGAAACCGAGCGGCTCGATCGCTTGTAGATAGTGGCCCATGAGCTCGAGCGTGAGCGGTGACGGCGAGTGGCTCATGAGATCGAGCATCGAGGCCGTGGGCAGCGCTGGCGGCGGATCCGCGCTTTGACGTGTGAGCACACGACTGAAAAAACGTCCGAGCTCCGCGATCGTGAAGTCCCACGCCGTGCCGACGTTCGCTACGTAGTCGTGCACGAGCCCGACCGTGGGCGACGCTCCGCGCGCATGCCGAAGCT
>JBDTFL010000465.1:0-7190 GCA_039937955.1 Polyangiaceae bacterium
TTTTCATTCCGTGCTCGGGGAGCGAAGGCACGACGTGCGACGATTACCAACCCGGTGAAAGCGGCGTGCAAAACACGCTCAAAGGCTTCGTAGCGGCGGGCGGCAAATTGTACGTGACCGATTATTCGTACGAATACGTGCGGCAACCGTGGCCGGGCGCGATCGATTTCGACGGTGCAACGAGCGCGGTCGGATCGGGATGCCAAGCAGGTGCATACGATGCGCCGGCGGACGTCGCGGATCCCGGACTTGCGAGCTGGCTCACGGCGACGGGTGATCCGAGCTTCACGCTCGAGCAAAGCTGGACGATGATCGATGCGCTGCATCCGCTCAATACGACCGACGCGGATGGAAATCCGAAGACGGTGACGCCGAAAGTTTGGATGAACGGAACGCTTGCCGATGGTCCGCATCCCGAAACGGTAAGCTTCGAGAGCGGATGTGGTCGCGTTCTTTTCAGCACGTACCACACGGAGGGCAACGGCGATTCACCGCTGCTCGCGCAAGAAAAAGCGCTGCTCTACGTGCTCTTGGAAGTGGGCACGGTGTGCTACGGCACGCCGCAGCCGCCGCGCTGAAAGTGCTTTAAAACAAGCTCGAAAACCGAGCTGCGTGGAGACGTCCAGCGTTAAGCGACGAACGCGCCGAGCGCGCGGAAGCGGCGATAGCGATCGTCCGCGAGCTCGTCGCCGCTGAGCGCGTCGAGATCTTTGAACGCGTCGGCGATGGCAGCTTCGACGAGCGATGCAGCTTTCTCGATATCTTGATGTGCCCCACCGGCCGGCTCGTCGACGACTTTGTCGACGACACCGAGACGAAATAAATCGGGCGCGGTCATCTTCATGCTGGCTGCGGCCTCATCGGATTTCGATCCGTCTTTCCACAAAATCGACGCGCAGCCTTCGGGTGAAATTACGCTGTAAGTGCCGTATTCTTGAACATGAACGCGATTTGCAACGCCCAACGCGAGCGCGCCTCCGCTGCCGCCTTCACCGATGATTGTCGCGATGATCGGAACGCGTGCGCGCGCCATTGCGGCAATGCAGGCGCCGATGGCCTCTGACTGGCCGCGCTCCTCGGCGCCGATGCCCGGATAAGCACCTTGCGTGTCGATGAACGTGATGACGGGAAGCTTGAAACGGTCTGCGAGCGCGTAGAGCCGGCACGCTTTGCGATTTCCTTCAGGATGCGCCTGGCCGAAATTGCGCGTGACTTTTTCTTTGGTGCTGCGACCTTTTTGGTGTCCGACAACGACGATGCTGCGCCCACGAAATTTCGCAAATCCCCCTATAATTGCCGGGTCGTCGCCGAAGCGGCGGTCGCCATGCATCTCGATGAAGTCGGTCATGATCGCTTCGATGTAGTCGAGTGTGTAAGGGCGATTCGGGTGGCGCGAGAGCTGAACTTTTTGCCATGGCGTCAGCGTTGCGAAGAGCTCGCGCGCGAGACGTCCGGTTTTGTCCTCGAGGCGACGCAGCTCGGATTCGAGCGCGCGATCCGAGCCGGTGCCACCATCACGCGCTGCTTGTTTCAATTCGCGGACGCGAGTGACGAGCTCGACGACGGGCTTTTCGAACGGCAATACGAATGCAGCCATTTCTAGTACTCCGAGCCCCCGCTCTTTTGGAAAAGCGTCATCACATATTGGAGGCGGAAGGCTTCTCGCGCTTTACGTTGTAAATGCGGAGTGGCTTCTCTTTGCCTTTGAGTGACGCGGCCGGAAGCTCTTCGTACTCGAAGCGATTTCCGAGACGGGTCAGCGTTCCTTCGCTGACGATGATCTGTCCAGCGGTCGCGATTCCGCAGAGGCGTGCGCTGGTGTTCGCGGTGTCGCCGATGACGGTGTAGCTGAGAGATTTGGAGCTGCCGACGTAGCCAGCCACGAGCGGACCCGTGTGAATGCCGATGCCGATGGCGAGCGGCAAGAGGTCAGCGTCCATGCGCCGACGATTGAATTTACCGAGGATTTCCATCTGATCCAGTGCAGACTGCACGCTTCGGATCGGGTCGTCGGCGTGCACGGTGGGCGCGCCCCAGAGCGCCATGATGCCGTCGCCCATGAACTTGTCGAGCGTGCCTTCGTATTTGAAGATCGCCGCGACCATCTCTTCGAAATATTCGTTGAGCATGTCGACCATGATCTCTGCGGTCGTGCCCTCGCTCATGCGCGTGAAGCCGCGGATGTCGCTGTTGAAGACAGTGCACTCTTGAACGAGCTGGCCGCCTTTCTTTACTTCCAATTTTCCGCTGGCGACTTGCTCCGCCAAGTTCGGCGAGAGCAAACGTGAGAAGCGCTCCCGCGTGATGATCTCTTGCTCGATCTTCTTCGCGAGCAAATTGTTCTCGATGAACATGGCCGCTTGGTTGGCGACGGCGGTGATGATTTCGAGGTCTTTTTGCTGGAAAACAGCGAGCGATTCGCTGTCGAGCCACACGGCACCGAGCACGTCTTTTTCGAACAAAAGAGGAACGACGATGGCGCTCGAGATCCGGTTGAGGATCATCGATTTTCCCTTCGACGCTGCGAAGTCCATGCTCGCGTCGTGGGTGATGACGCTCTTTTGCTCTTTGATGACGTGACTCAAAATCGTCGAAGAGACCTGAATTGGTGCATCGGTTCCGTCGCGACGACGAGCGGCGCGGGGCTGCAATTCGCCAGCAGCGTCTTTCAAAAGAATGACGCCGCGATCGGCGTTGACGAACTTGAAGAGCGCGAGAAGAATTTTTTCGAGGAGCTTTTCGAGGTCGTGCTCGAGCGCAATGTCGCGTGAGAGCTCCCACGTGATTCGCAAACGCTCGTAGTCCAAACGCAGCTGCTGTGGGTCGGCCGACACTTGATCGAACGGTACGAAACCCTTCGATTGCGCGGCGATTTGCGTTCCGATCGCGCGCGCACTTTCCAAAACGTCGACACGCGTGCCGCCGAAGCTGGGCGGTCGGCGAAACTGCTGCTGCGGTTGCCCCTGCGCCGGACTGTTCGGCTGATTGCTCATCCCCTGATTCAGGATGGGCGTCGGATACGCTGCGCCCGGCGGCTGTCCGTACTGTTGTTGCTTGCTATTGAGAAGCGGCGAGGTTGCGGGAGCGGTGGGAACCACCGGCGCAACGCTCTGCTGCACCGGAGCATTTTGTTGCGGAGCTCCGTACCCGCGCTGTTGCGTGCTCGGCGGCGCGTACGCCGGCATTTGCGGAGATTGCGAAGGCTGCGCGCCAGAAGGCGATTGCGCAGCCGGCCAATTTCCGGAGGGGCCTTGGCCTTGAGACGCATTTTGCGGCAAGCCTCCTCCTGGCAGGTTGTGCGGTTGCAGCACTGCGCCTGGGCTCATCGCGAGCGGCGGAAGATTGAGCGGACCCGAGCCGTCGTCGTAACGGGCACGCGTGGAGCCGAGCGCGATCTCGTCGCCGTGCCTCAAGAATTGCTCACCGCGAACACGCTCGCCGTTCACGTACGTGCCGTTCAAGCTGCCCAAATCGCGCAGCAAAAATTGGCCGTCGCGCAGCTCGAGGATGCAGTGCTCCTTCGACACGATCTTATCCAGCAATTGGATCGTGTTGTTGGGGTGACGACCCAGGCTGTTGACCGGCCGGAGCTCGATCGCCTGCTGCCCTTCAGCGGTCGCTAGGATAAGACGTGCCATCTCAGGTCGTGGAGAGAGAGTCCTGCGGTATGAAATCTATACTCTCTAGAGGCTGCCGGACAGAGAGAAGGTCTGTTACCGTCATTTGAGTGGCAGATCGCTCGGCGGGGTCTCGTGGTGGCAGTGGCCGATCCGGTACCGACGCAGGGGACCCGGCGGCGACATCTGGAGCTGAATTACCCACTAAAACGAACAAAAAAGCCGCGGACAGCGCGCCCATCTTGACGGGATCCGACTCAACTACGAAGGCCGCCGCTGAGGGGTCGAACGGGGTCCCGCCGCCGCCTTGGAGTGAAGCAAGCCTTCCCGATTCGGTCGAGGTACGCGAAAAAATGCGCGTTCCGGCCGCCCGCGTCACCGTTCACACCGACCCGGCGATCTTGCCGAACGAGCCACGCGACAGCGGCGGGCTCTTCGGTTTGGCATCTCCGATTGCACGTCGCGCGCTCGAGCTCGGGCTCGCGGCACGTGAATCGAGCTTCCACGTTTTCGTCGCCGCAGATCCGAGCGTCATGATCGAAGACGATGTCGTTCGCTACGCGCAGCGTTATGCGCAAACGCGTTCGGCTCCCCCCGACGTCGTTTACGTCCACGACTTCGACCACCCCGCGGCACCTCGGCCGATTGCGTTGCCGACGGGTGTCGGTCCGATCTTGGTCGAGTCGATGCGCGAGATGATCGAAAAGCTCCAGGAAGAAATTCCGAAGGTCGCCCACGCCGACGAAGTTCGTGAGGCGCAGCAGACGCTTGCGCGCGATCTCGAGGCGCAAAATAAAAAAGTTTTGGTTGATCTCGAAACCACTGCAAAAGGCCTGGGATTCGGCATTCGTTCGATCCAAGGCGGCATGCAGACGTTTCCGATTTTGCACGGCAAGCCGCTGTCGGCCGAGCAGTTCGACGTCCTCGACGAGGGGACCAAAAAAGCGCTGACCGACGCCGAGACGCGGCTCACGAGCGAGGTTGAAAAAGCTGCGACGCTCGTGAAATCAGAGAGCGCGAAGTTCCAAGAGGCCCGCGACGCTGCATTCACGCGCGCTGCAGAAGCTTTGATCACGAGCGTGCTCGACGAGGTCGCGACGGCATTCCGCGAATATTCGGACGAGCTCGGCGAATATCTCGAACGCGTGAAGCGCGCGCTGATCGAAGATTGGGACGACCTCGTAGTAGAGGACGACGAGAACGAGCCGGCCGGTCCGGAAGGCGATCCCGAGCACGCCACGCGGCTCAATCGCTATCGCGTGAATTTGTTCGTTGCGAACCAGCCAGAAGGTCCGGCACCCGTGATTTACGACACGAATCCGACGTATCCGAATTTGTTCGGTTACCTCGAGCGTCGTGCGCGTTTCGGTGCGCTGCTCACCGACTTCACGCGAGCGCGCGCTGGCTCATTGCACAAAGCGTCGGGCGGAATTTTGATCGTGCGCGCCGCAGACGTTCTCGCGGACCCGATCTTGTGGGAGCGCATGAAACGCGTGCTTCGCGAGAGGCAGCTCGGCGCCGAAGATCCGCTCGGGCCGCTCAGTGTTTATGCAACGAGTTTGCGGCCGGTGCCGGTTCCCATTTCGGTGCGCGTAGTACTTTTGGGATCGCCGGATTTGTATGCTGCGCTGCTCGAAGCGGATTCCGATTTTGCCGCACTTTTCCGTGTAAAAGTGGAGGTCGAGCCTTCGATGCCGCGCACCGAGCAACGCCTCGTCGCGCTCGACGCGTACTTGATGGCGATGGCGCGCGATCGCGAATGGGGTCGCTTCGACAAAGCCGCACGCGCAACGCTTCTCGATCTCGCGACGCGTTTGGCAGGCGACCAAGACAAGCTCTCACTCAGTCTTTCGCCGCTCGAAGAGACCGCTGCGTTCGCGAGCGCGCTGGCGGCGGCACGCGTTGCATTCGGTGAAGATCCGGAGTCGAACAGCGACGCACCAGCGCCGGACACGCAGTTCGACAAAGACGCCGCGCCGCATTCGATTCGTCCTTTCCGTGCATCGGTTCCGCCGGTCGGTCCAGACGGTCAGATCGCCGTAGTCACCGCAGACGACGTGCATGTGGCATGGCGCGAACGACGCGAGCGCGCAGGAGCGGCCGAACGACAAATTCGTGAGCTCACAATCCGCGGTGAAGTTGCGCTCGAAACAACCGGGCACCGTGTCGGCGTGCTCAACGGATTATCCGTGTATTCTGCAGGCGACGTAGAATTCGGCCAACCGATGCGCATTACAGCAGTCGTTGCGCTCGGTCGTGAAGGCATCATCGACGTCGAACGTGAAGCGCAGCTCGGCGGATCCATCCACACCAAAGGCGTCGCCATTTTGCGCGGTTATCTCGGCCGGCTCTTCGGACAAGAAAGACCGCTCAGTCTTCGCGCGCAAATCGCATTCGAGCAAAGTTATGGAGAGGTCGACGGCGACAGCGCGAGCTCGAGCGAGTTGTTCGCCGTGCTTTCGGCGCTCGCAGACGTCGGCATCGATCAAGGCATCGCTGTCACCGGCAGCGTCAATCAGCTCGGCGAAATCCAAGCGATCGGCGGACTCTGCGCGAAGATCGAAGGCTTCTTCGACCTTTGCCACGCGCGCGGTTTAACCGGAAAACAAGGCGTTTTAATCCCCAAAACGAATCGCGCGCATCTCGTGCTTCGCGAAGACGTGGCGCGCGCCATCGAGCAAAATAAATTTCATCTCTATGCGGTCGCGTCGGTTCCGGAAGGCATCGAGGTGCTCACCGGACATCCTGCTGGCCAACGCGACTCAGCAGGCCGCTTCCCCGCAGCGAGCGTTTTCGGGCGCGTCGAACGACGCATCATCGAAATCGCCGAACGCCTCCGCGAAGCAGAGTCACACGGTCACGAAACGCACGAGATCAACGACGAAGGCTCGTCATCCGATCTCGGCGACGCTTCCGATTTTCGCGCGAGGTAATTGGATGGCCTGGACGCCTGCGCGTAGCTCGGCTCGAAGAGCTCTCGCGTGCACGAGCGCGCTCCTGGTCGCTGGATGCGGCTCGACATACACGGTCACGCGCGTCGTCGACGGCCGCGTCGAAGAAGGCCGATTCATCGAGCCGAATGCTTACGCCGCTTATTTGCGCGGAGCGATCGCACAAGCCCACGGGGATTACGGAGCTGCTCTCAGCGAATATCAAGTCGCCTCGCGCATCGACCCCGCCGACCCTGAAATTTGGACGCGCATCGGAGAGGTTCGCTGCACGGCGAATCCTCAAGACCTGCAGGCGCGATTCGCGATTCGCGAAGCGCTCATTCGCGACGAGGACTACGCGCCGGCTTGGGAGGTGCGCGCGTCGTGCGAAATTGCGCGCGACGTCGATCACGTCGACGTCGAGATGTCTGCAGCACGCGGAGCCGAGCTCGACCCGAAATCGACCACCGCCCAGACGTTGCTCGCCACCGTCGAAGACAAACGCGACGCCGGTGCCGCACGAAAACGCCTCGTCGCGTTGACGTTGCTCGCAAAAGACGATGCCGTTGCTTGGAGCGCGCTCGCGCATTGGGCTTCTTCGCACGGCGACGCCGATCTGGAAATGCAGGCATTTTCTCGCGTC
>JBDTFL010000466.1:0-2892 GCA_039937955.1 Polyangiaceae bacterium
CGATCCCGGAAGGCCAAGACGGCGAGTTCGGGATTTTGGCGCGCGGAAATATTTCGCGCGATGAAATGTCCAAGTGCGCGTCGGCCGTCATCTCCGCACGAGGAGGCTCACCAACCGAATCGAAATCCGGGGATTTTTCCGAGATATCAGACGAGTCCAGCACGCTCTCGACCCCCTCGAAAATTGCGTGGAACGATCATGGATTGGTTTTGGTTGGTCGCGGCGCTTGGCTGGGCGAGATGATCGAAGCCTCGCACGGAGAACGCGCACGCATCACGACGAACGCCCAACATACGGAGCTGAGAACCGCACTCGGCAAAGGACGATTGGGTGTCGTCACCGCAATCTTGCCGGCAGGTCTGCGAAAAAAAATCGAGCATCAAATGCAGAGCGATTCCGAAGGCGAGAACGCGATGATGCAAGGGGTGCTTGGCGTGGCAGCGGCAGGTTTGGCGATCGGAACGAATGGGTCGAACACCGAGATGGCGCTGGAGCTCCGATGCGACAATGCCGACGCATGCGCGCAGGTCGAAAAGCTCATCGCGAAAAAAAAATCCGAATGGTCGCAAAACCTCGGGCTTCGCTTGTTCCTCGGACCTTTGCTCGACGGCCTCACCGTGAGCGTCGATGGCGCCGCGCTTCATGCGAGCTCACGACTGCCGACCGACGACGCGAAACGCTTGATCGAGCGCGCGGTCGAGCTCCGTAGCGGAGGCAATCATGCGCAACAATCGGATGCGGGAGCGAATCCATCCACGGTGCTTCCGCGTACCGATCAAGCCGACGAGATTTTTTCGGCGCGCTCGGCGGTTCAATCCGCTCGAAATCCCGACGCCGGCACCCCGAGAACCCCAAATCCGCCTACAAAAACGCCGAAATCAGCTTCGAGCGCCGACGGGCCGTAGCAATTTTGCGGCGGCCTGATTAAGCTTGAGGGCTGTAGACGCGGCGAACGACGCCTGCACTAGGAGAATCGCAATCATGGGTACCAACGTCATCAATGTAAGCGACTCGAACTTCGACGCCGAGGTCCTGAAGTCGGATTCACCTGTGCTCGTCGATTTCACCGCCACGTGGTGCGGCCCTTGTAAGCAGCTTGCGCCGGTCGTCGAGAAAATCGCCGACGAAAACGTCGGGAAATATCGGGTTGTGAAGGTCGACATCGATGACTGCCCGTCGGTCACGCAAAAGTACGGCGTGCGCGGCGTCCCCACCGTCATGGTTTTCAAAGGTGGCGAAAAGAAGGCGCAGCACGTTGGCGTCACGAACAAAGAGACGCTGCTCAAGCTTCTCGAAGCGTGATTCGCCTCTAGGCGCTGCGCATAGCGGCTTTTTCACGTCTGCGCGTTGCTCGGCTTTTGGACGCCTTCGCGTAGCTCGGCTTTTTAAAGGCGCGCGCAGGTGAGAATCGCGTATTTCTGAAGACAATGATGTCGCCAGAAAATCGCCTGCTCGCGTTGCGAGACAAGTTGGCGGGTATGGTTCTGCGCGGCAGCAACAACGTGCAGTTCCATCTTCGGGATCGCATCGGCGAAGGCGGACAGGGCTGGGTTTTCACCGCGAACTGGGATGAGCCCGGCGGGTTCGTCGTCATCGTGAAAGTGCTGCGCCCCGACGCCGTTTCGAACGACGCGCTCCGGCGCTTTCAACGCGAGGCCGAAGTGCTTCGCATGCTCTCGACGCGCGGCGCGCCGAACCCGCACATCGTGAGATTTTTCGATCACGCGATCGCAAAAATGCCTTCGCCCGTCGACGGCGAGCCGCTCGTCCTTCCGTTCACGGTGCTCGAATACGTGAATGGTCCGACGCTCGAGCAAGTGCTCGACACCACACGCGGCCGCGGTTTGCCGGTCGAACGGGTGCGCCGAATTTTGCGCCAGGTTTCGCAAGCGCTCGAGCTCGTGCATGGCCAGAAGGTCGTGCATCGCGACTTGAAGCCGTCGAATATTTTGTTGGCGACCGACGCCGGCGCGGAGGTTGCGAAGGTCACCGATTTCGGTCTCGTGAAATTGGTCGAGATGGCGAACATGGCGCGCACGGTCACGCTCGCTGGAGCATCACTCGGTTACGCGCCACCCGAACAATACGAGCAAGGCAACGAACGCGTGACGGCCCGCACCGACGTGTTTTCGCTCGCGGCCATCGCATACGAAATGCTCTCGGGGAAATTCGCGTTTCCTTTCCGCGACGGGGAAAATCCCCTGTTGATCGTCACGCGCATCATGAATGGTCCGCGTCCGCAGCTCGCAAAAACGACGGATTCTCTCGCGCCGGAGCTCGCGCAACGAGCCGGTTTGATCGAACGTTTGGATCGTGAGCTCACGCGTGGTCTCGCCGCCGACCCGAACGATCGTCATGCGTCGATCGCGGAATTTTGGGGAGCCATCGAGCCGATTTTGAAGAGCGCGATCGAAGCGAGCGGCATGCAGCCGGTTCCGCAATCGGTCGAGCAAGCGTTGCCGTTTTTGGAAACGATGAGCGCGATGGGTCCGCAGGCGTCGGTCAGAGACAGCGGGCGCCCGTCGGTTCGCAATCCATCTGCGCATCCGCCGAAATCTTCCGAGGTGCGCGTGCGCGGAAGCGACCCGCTGCCGAGCTTACCAACGTCGTGGGTCTGGCGAGTTTCGACGCGACCGATCGGCGCGAACGTCGTTCGTGCTGCCGCCTTTGCACCGGACGGATCGAGCGCAGTCGGTGTCGGGCCCGGCGGGCTCGCACGATGGGATCGCGGCAACTGGGTTGCCATCGCGTTGCCGGGCAGCATCGATGCTCGAAATATTCGCGGCATCAAACGACTCCGCGGCGGTGACATCATCTTGGTCGGTGAGCACGGAACCGCGGTACGCATTGCGCCGAGCGGCAAACACGACACGTGGACGGTGCCTGATCGCG
>JBDTFL010000467.1:0-6853 GCA_039937955.1 Polyangiaceae bacterium
ACCCGTATTCGATCCGTGCGGGATGGTCAGCGTTGCGGCGCCGATTCCATCTGCGCCGCCGCCGTCTGCTCCGCCGTCGAATGTGACGCCTGCATCACCGACCGAGGCGAGAGCGAGAGTCGCGTCTCCCGTGAATCCGTTGCGGGCGAGGGTGACCGTGACGTCGACTTTGTGGCCTTGATTCACGAAGACGCGCGCCGGCGAAAACGTCACTGCCGGGCTCGAAGGCTCGGCGTCTGTTCCGCTGTCGCTCGGCTGCAGCGCGTCGGTCGATGCGTCTTCTGATGTGGCACCGTCTTCGGTGTCTGCGTCGCCATTTTGAAATGACGTGTCGTCGATGCCCAAGATCGCCTGACAGCCTGCCGCTGCAGACAACATCAACCACGCTACTGCCGGAACGGCGAGCGTCGAACGCAAGAAAGCCACGATCCACATCGTAGCGAAGACCTCCACGAAAAGCGGGGATTTACAGCAGGTTCGTCGAGGATTCGGATCGCGTCGTTTAGTCCCCTGATAGTCCCCTGATTTGGCTTCCTGATTGAGCCCTTGAGTCCGCCGCGGATTCTTCTGCTGACTGGGCGCTGATTGGGCGCTGGTCGGGCGCTGGTCGGGCGCTGGTCGGGCGGCCGCCTCAGAAAGGGGCTGAGACCGCGCTATTTTGCCGTCCTTTTGATTCGTGAAAATGCCGCGCATACGAAAGGTTCGTGTGCTAAGGATTCTGTCGTCCTAGACGCGGCCAAGTTCTGGCCGCTATTTCGACGTCCCCGGTCGTGATCTGCGAGTGGGGACGCTGCTTTCTGAAAAGGTGATCTCAATGAGCAAGCGCGTGAACGTCATTGGCGTCGGCATGGTCAAATTCGCAAAGCCTGGCGCGAGCGAGGAATACAACGTGATGGCGGCCAAAGCGGCGCGCGCGGCGCTCGAGGACGCAAAGGTCGATTACGCGGACGTCGAGCAGGCTTACGCCGGCTACGTTTTCGGCGACAGCACGTGCGGGCAGCGCGCTGTTTACGAGGTCGGTCTTACCGGCATTCCTGTGTTCAACGTCAACAACAACTGCTCCACCGGCTCGACCGCGCTCATGCTCGCCAAGCAGGCGATTGAAGGCGGCATCGCCGAATGCGTTCTCGTCGTCGGCTTCGAGCAGATGGAAAAAGGCGCGCTCGGCAGCAAGTACAGCGATCGCACCAATCCGCTCGATCAACATGCCGGCCTCATGAACAAAGTGCAGGGCTTCACGCAAGCGCCGCCCGCCGCGCAGATGTTCGGTGGTGCCGGCCGTGAGTACCGCTGGAAGTACGGCACCAAACGCGAAACCTTCGCGAAGGTGAATGAGAAGGCGCGCAAGCACGCCGCAAACAATCCGTACGCGCTCTTCACGGAGCAGCTTTCGGTCGAGCAAATTTTGGCCGCACCCGAGGTGTTCGATCCGCTCACGCGTTATCAGTGTTGTCCTCCGACGTGCGGCGCAGCAGCCGCGGTTTTGTGCAGCGACGATTACGCGAAGAAAAAAGGCATTTCGAAGCCCGTCTACATCGCCGCGCAGGCGATGACGACCGATTACCCGTCGAGCTTTAAGTCCGACAGCATGATCAAAATGGTCGGCTACGACATGACCGTGAAGGCCGCGCAGAAGGTCTACGAAAAATCCGGTATCGGTCCGCAAGACGTCGACGTCGTCGAGCTCCACGACTGCTTCACGACGAATGAAGTGCTCACGTACGAAGGACTCGGTCTCTGCAAAGAAGGCGAAGCCGAAAAGTTCATCGACGAAGGCAACAACACCTACGGCGGGAAGTTCGTTACCAATCCGTCAGGCGGCCTCCTTTCCAAGGGGCATCCGCTCGGCGCAACCGGGCTTGCACAATGCACGGAATTGGTTTGGCAGCTCCGCGGCACCGCGGACAAGCGCCAAGTCGAAGACGCGAAGGTTGCGCTTCAACACAATCTCGGTCTCGGTGGCGCGTGCGTCGTGACGATGTACCGCCGCGATTGAGCGGCCGCGAACGCGAGCAGGACGAAGCCGGCGCGACGATTTGGCGCGGTAAATAAGCGGTAAATGCGGTGCAATCGAGTGCGCTCCATTCTCCACGCGTCTAGGATGACGAGCGGATGAAGAGCTCGCGCTTCTGGATTGCCCCACTCCTCTCCGTTGCCGCGCTTGCGTGTGGCAGCAGCGGCACCGGCACCAACAACGGCGCAAGCGGTGACGGCGGCATCGACGCTGCAATCACGACGACCAGCGACACGTGCTCGGCGACTCACGACTGTTTGTGCACCGCAGGATCCAACTGCAAGTTCACGTGCTCTGGCAGCGACTCCTGCGCTGCAACGTGTGACAACGGATCGATCTGCAGTCTCGTTTGCGGCTCCGGCGGTTGCTCGCTCGACTGCGCCGAAGACTCGTCGTGCTCGCAAACGTGCGGCAGCGGATCGTGCACGGGCACCGGCGCCGCTTCGGTCTCGTTCGATCAAGCGTGCAGCTCCGGCATGTGCAACTTGCAGTGCACCGACGTCGGCAATTGCAAACAGACGACCGGCTCCGGATCGCACAACTGCTCGGGCTGCGACTGAATTCATTCTTTTCGCCTCGCTCGGTTCTTCTTCGAAATCGTGAAAGGTTGTCGCCGCCCCGGAGTCGACTTCCGGGGACGGGCGACCATGTGATGCTCTCCTCTTCGCAAGTCATGCGCCACATGAACGCCCTTGTTTTGAAGCGAATTTACGATCGACGATCTGTCCGCGACAGCTCTCCGCTGTCCTCGGACACCTCATGACGACGCAGCCCGTGCCCGAAGCTCCGCAAAAAATCACATCGTCGATGGTGCTCTTGCTCGCGTTCGGCGCGGGCCTCACGGTCGCTGGCCTTTATTACAATCAGCCGATTCTCGCCGTGATGGCGCGTGACCTTCACGCGAGCGCGCGCGCCGTGGGTTACGTGCCGATGCTCACGCAGCTCGGTTATGCGGTCGGCATCGTTTTGTTTGCGCCGCTCGGTGACAAGCTCGATCGGCGGCGCGTGATCCTCTGCAAATGCGCGGCGTTGTGCGGGTCGCTTTTGCTTGCGGCAGTCGCGCCCAACATCCAGGTGCTCTGCGCGGCCAGCCTCGCCATCGGAATTTTTGCGACGGCCGCTCAAGACTTCGTCCCCGCCGCAGCAACGCTCGCGCCGATTCACGCGCGCGGAAAAATCGTCGGCAGTGTCATGACCGGATTGCTGCTCGGCATTTTACTCTCGCGGCTCGTGAGCGGATTCACGGCCGATCGTTTCGGTTGGCGATCCATTTTTTTCGTAGCAACTTTGAGCATCGTCGGTCTCGCGTTCGTGTCGGCGGTTCGTCTTCCGCCATTCGAGCCCACCACGAAATCCAGCTATTTTTCCTTACTGAAATCGATGTTGCAGCTCGTGCGCGATCTGCCCGAGCTCCGCGTGGCGTCACTCGCGCAAGCGTTTCTCTGCATTTCGTTCAGCGCGTTTTGGTCGACGTTGGCGCTCGCGCTCGCTGCCCCTCCTTATAAGGCGAGCAGCGCGGTGGCCGGCGCATTCGGATTGGCCGGTGCCGCCGGCGCTTTGATGGCGCCCATTGCCGGAAGCATCGCCGATCAACGCGGACCGCGCGCCGTCATTCGTTTCGGTGCCGCGCTCGTCGTGGCGTCGTTTCTGATGATGGGTTTATTTCAGGGCTCGATGTTGGTTTTGATTTTGGGCGCCGTGCTGTTCGATCTCGGAACGCAAGCCTCGCTCATCTCGCACCAGACCATCATCTACGGGCTCGATCCGAACGCGCGCAGTCGCGTGAACGCAGTCTTGGTGGCCACGATGTTTTTGGGAATGTCGGCCGGCGCCGCGCTCGGAAGCATCGCGCTCGCGACTCGCGGTTGGCTCGGCGTTTGCGAATTGGGCGCGGCCGGCGCGGGGCTTTCGCTTTTGGTCCGCGCCATGTTCGAAATGAAGACAAAGCCGTTCGCGAATTCGAGATCGAAGAGAGCTCCGCCTTCAGCGTGACTGTCCGCGGACAGCAACGAAGTGTCCGCGACAGATTCGTTGATGCGAAATCATCGATAAAATAAGCTGTTCTGCAACGGCACGGCTCTCGCTCTAGTCGAGCCTGTGCTGGCGACTGCTCTTGCTTCGACGCTGTTTGGTTTGGATGGCGTGCTCGTGCGCGTGGAGGTCGAGGCCGCACGCGGTGTGCCGAGCTTCGAGCTCGTGGGTCTCGCGGAGGCGGCGGTTCGTGAAAGTCGGGTGCGCGTGAAGAGCGCGCTCGCGCAAATCGGCGTCGACATTTCCGAGCATCGCGTGACGGTGAACATGGCGCCGGCCGATCTGAAAAAATCTGGAAGCAGCTTCGACTTGGCGATCGCGGTGGCCACGTTGGTCGCGCTCGGAAAAGTGACGGCGGAGTCGATCGAGGGGACGCTCTTCATCGGCGAGCTTTCGCTGACCGGCGCCGTGCACGCCGTGCGAGGAACGCTGCCTCGTCTGCTCACCGCACGCGCGTGCGGAATCAAATCGGCGATCGTGCCGCGTGACAATCTCGCAGAGGCGTCGCTCGTTTCGGAGGTAGCAACGTTCGGAGCAGCGACGCTCGCCGAGCTCGCGGAGGCATTGCGCGGTGAAGGAAACCTGACGTCGGCATCTCGTGCCGAGCGTCCGAAGCCGCCGCGCATCGGAGAGGACTTGAGTGACGTGCGCGGGCAGGCTTCCGCTCGGCGCGCTGTCGAGATTGCAGCGGCGGGTAGTCACAACCTTTTGATGATCGGATCGCCAGGTGCGGGGAAGACGATGCTCGCCCGACGGTTGCCCGGTATTTTGCCTGCGCTTTCATTCGATGAAGCGGTGGAGGTCGCAGCGATTCACAGCATCGCGGGCATTCTTCCGGCAGCAAAAGAGATTCATCACGAGCGTCCATTCCGTTCGCCGCATCACACGGTGAGTGAAGTTGGTCTGGTCGGCGGTGGTGATCGCGCACGACCCGGTGAGGTGAGCCTCGCGCATCGAGGCATTCTGTTTTTGGACGAGCTTCCGGAGTTTCGCCGCTCGGCGCTCGAGGCACTGCGACAACCGCTGGAGGACGGTCACGTCGTGATCGTCCGCGCAGAAGCACGCGCGACGTATCCCGCGCGCGCGATCGTGGTGGGTGCGATGAACCCGTGTCCGTGTGGACATCTGGGTGACGGCACGGATCGTTGCGGTTGTGCGCCGGAGCGACTGCGTGCGTATCGCGCGCGCGTGAGTGGGCCGCTGCTCGATCGCATCGACGTCCATGTGGCGCTCGCACCCGTGAAGGTGGGCTCGCTGCAAAAATCCCGGGGAGGGGAGTCCTCGGAGCTCGTGCGCGCCCGCGTGAAGGCGGCGCGTGATCAAGCGTGGGAGCGTTTTCAAAAGCGCGAAACGTCCACGCCTCAAAACGCGATGCTCTCGCTGCGCGATTTGGAGCGAGTGGCAGCGCTCGACGAACGCGGATCGTCGGCGCTTGCGTTGGCGGTGAATTCGCTCGGCCTCTCGGCGCGCGCTTACACAAAGGTGCTGCGAGTTGCGCGCACGATCGCCGATCTAGCAGGAAATACCGGTGTTTCAGCGGCTCACGTTGCAGAGGCGATTGGCACGCGCGTGCTCGATCGCGTGAACGGTCACGCCGGTGTGCTCGCCGCAGCGAGCTGACCTTTTCGAATTTTCAAAATCGTCGCGCGCGTTTCCCGAGCGCTCGCAGACGACAAACCATTTTTCGGGAATCAAAAAGAAAAGAGAAAAAATGATGGAACAGATCCAAGAAAAAATGCGCGCGCTCCGCAACGTGGTGAGCGCAGTGGAGAAGCAGTTCGGCAAAGGCGCGATCATGGCGCTCGGGGACGCCGCGGACCACGAGCCGATCGGCACCATCTCGACGGGCTCGCTCGCGCTCGATCTGGCGACGGGCATCGGCGGTTATCCGCGCGGTCGTGTCGTCGAGATTTACGGACCCGAGTCGAGTGGCAAAACGACGCTCGCCCTCCATGCCATCGCTGAGGCACAACGCGCCGGCGGCATTTGCGCGTTCATCGATGCCGAGCACGCGCTCGACGTCACATACGCGCGCAGCATCGGCGTCGACACCGAAAAGCTTTTGGTCTCGCAACCTGACACCGGTGAACAAGCGCTCGACATCACGGAGATGCTCGTGCGTTCCAGCGCGGTCGATCTCGTCGTGATCGATTCGGTCGCCGCATTGACGCCAAAGGCCGAAATCGAGGGCGAAATGGGCGATTCGCACATGGGTCTGCAAGCAAGGCTCATGAGCCAGGCACTGCGCAAGCTCACCGCCGCTGCCCATCGTGCAGGAACGACGCTGATGTTCATCAATCAGCTGCGACACAAAATCGGCGTGATGTTCGGCTCACCAGAGACGACGACGGGTGGCAACGCGCTGAAGTTCTATGCGTCGATGCGCATGGATGTTCGTCGCATCGGCCAGGTAAAGGTCGGAGACGAGCCGGTCGGCGGCCGCACGCGCGTGAAAATCGCCAAGAACAAATGTGCTCCGCCGTTCACCGAGGCCGAGTTCGAGATTCGCTGGGGCACCGGAATCGATCCGATGGCCGAGCTGATCGACTTGGGTCTTGCGCGCGGGCTCGTGGAAAAGAGCGGCAACCATTTGAACTTTGCCGGCACGCCGCTCGGCAATGGGCGGGAGCGATCGCGCGACACGATCACGGGCAACATGGATCTGCAAGGAATGTTGCGCCAAGCCATCGTCGCAACTGGCCCGACCAAACCGGGACGACGCGCGGAGGCAGACGCTTAGAGGAGCATTGCTGACCTACGCGCGGCGCTTGCTGAGAACGGCACGCGCCGCGCGAAGATCTTCGGGGC